>JAACJX010000648.1 GCA_014237545.1 Ardenticatenia bacterium
CTTCGTCGAAGTTGAGCCCGGCAAAGAGATCCGGCATCGTGGCATTGCGCGTCTCGAGTGAATCGTCAGCTGCGCCAATTGGCTGTATCTCATCCAGCCGCTCGTCGGCCAGCTTGCCGAGCCGGTCAGCGGCAAACCCTTCCCAATAAGCCAGATGGGCCAGCAAGATAGCTGCCGTCCACTCACCGTCGATGAGTTCGCTCGTCAGGGTTTTTTCGTCCAGCCCCTCCAGCTTCAGCAACAGGTGAGACCGTTCGGCGGCCAGGCGCGTCAGAAGTTGAGCGCGTTGGGTTGAGATGTCTTGGGCGATGAATTCCATACAACACCTGCCTATCCTGACCGGGTATCAATGCCTCTACTCTACCCCGCGCCGAATGGGCGCACAACAAAGCGCCAATTATTTCCTGTTGATCCCCATACATGTGAAACGGCAGCGGAATNTTCTATAATCGAGACAGTCGACTATCGTATCACTGGGAAAACAATATGGGCATCTGGGAATTCCAACGGCGGCTGACAGGGGNATTNCTGGGGTGGGCGACGGCCAGCATCACGTTCGGCCTCGGCCTGTTGCGCGGTGAAGACCTCTTTCGCCGGGGCGTCGGCGAGCAGTTTGCCGGGTGGGGGGCGGTCAACGCGCTGATCGCCCTCTTCGGNCGGGCCAGCGCGGCACGCCGCCAGAAGCTCCCCGAGGCCAGCGAACCGGCTACGCAAGCGGCCGAGCGACGTAACATCGCCCGGCTCTTGTGGGTGAACACCGGGCTTGATGTATTCTACGTGCTGGGTGGCGCATTGACGGCCAGGAAACGCGGCGCGACCGATGAACAGTGGCGTGGCCGCGGCGTCGGCATCGTGATTCAGGGCGGCTTTCTGTTCTTCTTCGACCTGGTCAACGCCATTCGCGCCGGCCGGGTTTCTGTATCTGATGAGCGCTAGCTGTACCGGCTGCGGTCGATGGCTTCGTCAGTCGGCTGCAGGCTGAGCAGAGGCGTCTCAGGAAGCGCCGCGAGATCCGGCTCGACAATCGCCGGTTCGGGTGTACGCAGGCGGAAGATGATGAACAGGCTGATCAGGCTGAACAGCCCAAGCAGCCCTTCGGTGGCGTAGGGGCCGACGCGTGATGCGGCGACCACGGCGATCATATTGAAAAGCGCATGGTAGCCGATGGCCAGAAACAGCCAGCGCAACGACCCGCGCAGGAAAACCTGCAAGACCATGACTGACAAGGCGAGGTGGGCGGTGATTGCAAACACGCGCTCGACCGCCCCCAGCAGAAGCGCATACCATGGCTGGTCCAGCAGGCTCGTCAGGCTGTCGGTGATGAGCGCCTGTTGATCGGCGGGGATGGTGCTCATCATGGCTTCGCTATTGGCCGTGACGACTAGGCCCACGATGCCGACGGCAGCCAGCACGCCCAGCAGGATAGCCTCGATGCCGCCATGACCCGCGCCCAGCATCAAACCGCGTGACCAGGAGCGGGCATCCTTGGCCCAGTAGCGGTAAGCCAAATAGCGACCCACCTCCTCAAACACGCCGGCGGAAAGGCCGAGAAAGGCAGCGGTGATCAGCAGGTTGGCCGTGGCATTTAGATCGTCGGGCAACAGACCCGTCTGGCCGACCAACCAGTTGAACGGGATGTGCAGCACCTGCGAAAGGATGAACGTAACCGCGCCGATGAAGAAGAGTCGCCAACCCGCCCCGGTGCGACGGTGGATAAACACCGCCACTCCGATGGGAAGCAGGATCATGAGGGCGTAGTTGATGGCGAGGAGGAGGTAGTTCACAGGCAAAATGATACCACCGCCCGGTAAAGGTGTGGAGTGCAGCTGATCCCCACTCATTTTAGGCTGCTGGGATAACCCCACGGGGCTACCGAATCCAAGCAGACCGCTTCTAATTTAGATAGTTTGACTCGCGACGCTCTACCGGGAGCGGTGGTGCTAACTAAATGATAGCAAGTGAATTCATCCTAAAATAGTGACAAATGTCACCCCAAATACATGACATTTCCCGGGCGCGGCGTAGAATGCCGGCGTAGAATAGCCAGATGAGTAGCCAACGGTTGATTCCCGCCGCCGAGGCGCGGGTGGAAACCCGGGCCGGCAACTCCCGGTTCGTCGCCACGGTCGGGTCGGCCTTTTCTGTGGACGAGGCCAGGGCGTTCATCGCTCGCATAAAAGTCGAGTTTGCGGATGCCACTCACAACGTCCCTGCCTACGTGATCGGCCACGGCCAGGCGACGATCGCCCATTGCCATGACGACGGGGAGCCTTCAGGCACGGCCGGGCGGCCGATGTTGGCCGTGTTGCAGGGCAGCGGGCTGGGGGATGTTGTCGTTATCGTCACACGCTATTTCGGCGGGACGAAGCTGGGAACGGGCGGGCTGGTGCGGGCTTATGGCGACGCGGCGCGCGAGGTATTGGCCGCCGTGCCCAAAGCGGAAAAGGTGGCCACGGTGACGGCGATGGCCGAGCTGCCGTATACGTTGCTGGAGCGCGGCCGCCTGCTGGTGGAGGCTCACGGCGGCGTGATGCTGGAGGAATCNTTCGCCGCGGAGATCACCCTGACGGCGCGCTTTCGCCGGGAGCACTACCCCGGATTCGCCGCCGCTTTGCGCGAGGTTTCGCATGGCGCGGTGGAGGCGTTCATTGTCGAGGAANACGACGCGACGATCATGCCTCTCGACTAACACCTGAGCGAGGCCCGCTGTATACGGGGGTGGGGAAAACTTTTGCTCCTTGCCCGGTTGGTTAAGTTCCTGCCAATGTTAATCTTGATCGTAAGATTGCTTCGCTAGATTAAAACCTAGAGTAACACAACCGAACGTTTACCGATCGCTTTCGCAAAAGATAATTACGCCCGCGTGATAAATCCCCTTCGTCTGGACTGTACGCGTTGAAAGAGAAGTTTACCTGCGCGGCCTCGTGGGCCGATGTACGGGCTTGTGTCGCGAAAGCGGTGGGTTAGCACACAGTTTGTGTCACATCTTTTATTTGATAAACCTGTAAAATCTGTAAGGTGCGCCGTCATTCGAACTCAATTCGAATCACACGATCCCGCGGCGCAGTAAAGGAAAAGTGTGAATTGTTAACGATGACTGCAGAGCCTCAAGTGGCCGAAAATTCTATTTTAATCACTCCCTACGGTGGAAAGCTGGTGGACCTGATGGTGCCTGCGTCCGAATTGGCCGAACTGCGCGCCTACGCCAGCACGTTGCCGTCGGTCCGCATCTCCGAGCGCGCTTCCTGCGATCTCGAGTTGCTGGCGACGGGTGGCTTCTCGCCGCTCGACCGCTTCATGAGCCAGGCCGACCATCAGAGCGTCCTCGACACGATGCGCCTGACCAACGGCGTTCTGTTCCCCATGCCCATCCCGTTGCCGGTTGACGAGGAAGTCGCCGCGACGCTTAAGATCGGACAGGACGTTGCCTTGCGCAGCCCCAGCAACGAATTGCTGGCGATCATGAACGTGGAAGAGGTCTACCCCTGGAGCGTCGAAGAAGTGGCCCAGAAGGCTTTTGGCACCCTCGATCTGCGCCACCCCATCGTGGCTGAGATGCACGGTTGGGGCAAGTTCAACATCTCCGGCCCGATGCAAGTTCTACAGCTGCCGGCGCGTTATGACTTCAAGTATCTGCGCCTGACCCCGGCCGAGACGCGCGCCCGTCTGGAGCAGTTTGGCCACAACAACGTCATCGCCTTCCAGACCCGCAACCCGCTGCACCGCGTCCATGAAGAACTGACCAAGCGCGCCACGATGGAAAAGGACGGCGTGCTGTTGCTGCATCCCAGCGTNGGCATGACCAAGCCCGGCGACGTGGACCATTTCACCCGCGTGCGCACCTACAAGGCCTTGGCCAACCGCTACTATGACCAGGACCGNATTTTGCTGGCCTTGCTGCCNCTGGCCATGCGCATGGGCGGCCCGCGCGAGGCGGTCTGGCACGCNATCATTCGCCGCAACCANGGCGCCAACCACCTGATCGTCGGCCGCGACCATGCCGGCCCCGGCAATGATTCGACCGGCAAGCCCATCTACGGCCCCTATGACGCGCAAGAGATGGTTGAGAAGTACAGCGACGAGCTGGGCGTCACCGCCGTGCCGTTCCANATGCTCGTCTATCTGCCCGAGGAAGANCGCTACGAGGAAGTGACGAAAGTCTCCAAGGAGACCAAGACGGCCTCTATTAGCGGCACCCAGGTGCGCGAGCAATACTTACAGAACGGCAAGCAACTGCCGGAGTGGTTCACCCGCCCCGAAGTGGCCGAGATNCTGGCCGAGACCTACCCGCCGCGCTATCGCCANGGCGTNTGCGTCTGGCTCACTGGTTTGCACAACGCCGGCAAGTCGACCACTGCCAACGTACTGACGACGCTGCTTCAGGAGTTCGGCCGCAACATCACCCTGCTCGACGGTGACGTCGTTCGCACCCACTTTTCCGAAGGGTTGGGCTTCAGCCGTGAAGACCGCGACGATCACGTGCGCCGCATCGGCTTTGTGGCCTCGGANATCACGCGGCATGGCGGCATCGCCGTCTGCGCCGCCGTCAGCCCCTATCGCACCACGCGAAACGAAGTGCGCAACGCCATCGGTTCCGAGAACTACATCGAGGTCTTCGTCGACACGCCGCTTGAAATTTGCGAACAGCGCGACACAAAGGGCCTCTATGCCCGCGCCCGCCGCGGAGAAATCGTCGGCTTCACCGGCATCGACGACCCGTACGAGCCGCCGCAGCATCCGGAGTTGACCATNGAGACCCTGCATCACACGCCGGAAGAGAACGCGCGGATGATCCTGGACATGTTGATCGAGCGGGGCTTTGTCCGCACCGATGAGCCAGGGTTGTACGACAACTAATACAGAGACGATCCATAGATTTCACGCATTACGCAGATTTTACAGACGTCATTTCGCGGCAATCGTGTCATCTGATATGGGTTGCTCTTTGAGATTGAATTGATCCCACTCGAGGGATGAACCGCTTCCGCGGTCTGAAGATTGAGATCGCGGAAGCGGTTGCTACGAGTGGATAACAAAAAGCGAAAGAGAAATTACAAAAGAGGAAATAAGAAATGTCCCATCATGAATACCCCGGCTACGTTTTGTGGATGACCGGCCTGTCCGGCGCGGGCAAGACCACCATCGCCCTGATACTGGAAGAAGAACTAAAGGCGCGCGGCTGCAAATTCGAGCGTCTCGACGGCGACGTCGTGCGCGAGAGCCTGACCCGCGACCTGGGCTTCAGCAAGGAAGACCGCGACAAGAACATCGAGCGCGTCTCCTTCGTCGCCAAGCTGTTGTCACGCAATGGCGTGGGCGTCGTCGCTTCTTTTATTTCGCCCTATCAGGCCGTCCGCGACATGGTTCGCGCCAACACGACAAACTTCGTCGAGGTCTTCATCGACGCGCCGTTGAACGTTGTCATCGACCGCGACGTCAAGGGCATGTACAAGAAGGCTATCGCTGGTGAGATCCCGAACTTCACCGGCATTTCGGACCCGTTCGAGGCGCCCGCCAAGCCGGAAATCCACATCCACACCGACCAGGAAACGCCGGCCGAGAGCGCGCAGCGCATCCTGAGCTATCTGGAGCAGCGGAACTTTATTCCCGTTCGCGAAGCGGCCCTGCAACCAGCCTAAGAAGACAACTTACGCGCAAAACTCACGGGCGCAAAGAGAGTATGATAAATATTCTCTTTGCGCCTTTTGCGTCCTGGCGGGTTTGCGTCACAATTCATCCCGCATGACGACGATCCGCGAAGCACAGCGGCTCGGCCGCGCCCATCTGCATCATTCGCCATCGCCCGCGCTCGATGCCCGACTGTTGCTGGAGCACGTGCTCCAGCGCGACCACGCCTATCTCATCGCCCATGATGACGAGCCGTTAAGTGTTGACGAAGAGGCGGCGTACCGGTCGTTGCTCAAGCGCGCCGCGGCCCACGAGCCGATCCCCTACCTCATCGGCCACGCGCCTTTCATGGGCCTCGATTTTATCGTCTCACATCATGTTCTCATTCCCCGGCCGGAGACAGAGCAACTGGTGGAGCTAGCCACGGCCTGGGGACGGGGCAAGGCGGCGATTCGCGCGGCCGACGTGGGCACGGGGAGCGGCTGCATCGCTGTCAGTCTGGCTAATGGCCTGCCCCAGGCGGAAATCGTCGCCGTAGATCTCTCTCAAGAGGCGCTGGAGATAGCCGCCGCCAACGTGGCGCGCCACGCGCCGGAGCGAGTTGGGCTCGTCCGCTCAGATCTGCTGACAGCCCTTGGCCCAGGGCTGGATCTCATCGCCGCCAACCTGCCCTACATTGCCGGGCATGAGTGGCCGACTTTGTCTATTGGAGTAAAATCTTACGAGCCCACACTCGCTTTACATGGCGGAGAGGATGGCCTCGAGCTAATACGGGAGCTATTGCCGCAGGCGGCCGAGCGTTTGCGCCCTGGCGGGCTGGTGCTGCTGGAGATCGGCTGGCAGCAGGGTGACGCCGTCGCCGCGCTGGCGCGAGACTGGTTCCCGGCGGCCGCGGTGTCAGTTCGAGCCGATTTCGCCGGCCATGACCGGATCGTGGCGATTGAGACCTGAGCGAATTTGAGAAACTATCGGGTGCAATGGATTTGGATATTACACCTCTGAACACCAGCTATTTACGGGCGGGTCAGCCCTCCGCCATAACGGAGGCGGCCGCCTGGTTGCGCCGCGGCTTCCCGGTCGTTTTCCCGACCGATACGGTCTATGGCGTCGGCGTCATGCCCTTTGAGGAGGCGGCCATCGAGCGTCTCTACGCCGTGAAAGGGCGGCCGGCCAGCAAGGGCATCCCGATCCTGCTGTCCGACCCGGTCTATCTGGACCTCGTGGCGGGCGCGATTCCGCCCACTGCCCGGTCGCTCATCGAGCGCTTCTGGCCGGGGCCGCTCACGCTCATCGTGCCACGCGCCCCGGGATTGCCCGACCTCATCTCGCCCAATGACAACATCGCCGTACGCATTCCTGACCATTCCGTTGCCCGCGCCCTGATCCGCGAGGCGGGCGGCGCGGTGGCCACCACCAGCGCCAACCTGAGCGGCCAGGAGCCGGCCCGCACCGGCGCGGCAGCCCTGGCGGNGCTGGAAGGCCGGGTGGCTGTCGTGCTCGACGACGGGCCGTCGCCGGGCGACCGGCCGTCGACGATCGTCGATTGCACGGGCGCGCAGCCGGTTATCGCGCGCCTGGGGCCGCTCTCGGCCGCNGACCTGGGCCTGGAGCCGTATTCCGTCGCCTGATCGATTATGAGCGGAATCCTGTTGCCTCTCCTTCTATTTCTCGGCGCGGTGGTGGCTACTTTCTTCACCTATCGCAACATCCGGCGTGGCGGCGCGCGCTTCTATACGCTGGAGCGGGAAATCGTCCTGCGTCGCGCCGTGGTGACNCTGGCGGCGGCCTCCATCCTNTACACAGGCGCGCTGGCCATGCTCTACATGCAGCGGCAACAGCTCATCGAGGCGTCCCTGCCGCCCGAGGAGGAAGAGGCGGTCGATGGCGTCAACTCGCCCGTCGTCACCACGCCGACGCCGATGCTGGAAGTGTTTCCCCCGTCGCCCGAGCCGACCTCTTTGACGCCGGCCCCCACGGCCACGGCCACGCCGACCGTTTGCCGGGCGGTGGTCGAGGGTACAGGCGGCAACGGCATCTACCTGCGCGACGCGCCCCAGGGGGAGGAACTCGTGATCCTGGCCGAGGGCACGCTGCTGACAGTGCTCGAAGACGCGCCCGTCGAGGCCGGCGGCTTCGTCTGGCGCAAGGTGCGCGCCGTCGGCGGGGAAGAGGGCTGGGCCGCCCAGGATTTTCTGACCATCCGCGCACCCTGCGGAGTTGAAGAATAGGAATCAACAAATTACCCAGATTACAGGGTATTCTTTAAGATCTGCGTAATCTGTGAAATCTGCGGATGCTCTCCCCATGATCATCGGCATTGACGCCAGCCGCGCGACGACCGGGCAGCGCACCGGCACGGAGGCTTACGCCTACTATCTCATACGCGCCCTTATCCCTCTGGCGGCCGAGCGCGGCTACCGATTGCGGCTTTATTTCAACCAACCTCCGCCCGACGATCTCTTTGACGATTTGGACGCGACTGGTTTCGTAGAGGTCATCATCCCCCAGCGCCGTTTATGGACCCATTTGCGTCTGGGCCGGGAACTGAGCGCCCGGCCGCCCAACGTTTTCTTCACCCCCGCTCACGTCATCCCTATTGGCTACAACGGCCCATCTGTGGCCACGATCCACGACCTGGGCTACGAGTATTTCCCCGAAGCGCATCCCCGCCGGCAATTGGCCTATCTNCGCTGGAGCACGCGCCACAACGCCCGGNTTGCCCGCCGGATCNTCGCCGANTCCGCTGCCACCCGTNACGATCTGATCAAGTTCTACNACATCGNNCCGGNNAAGATCGACGNCATTTACCCTGGCNCGGACCCTGGCGTGCGCCGTNGNNATAATATCGGTCAAATCGACGCGGCCCTGGCTAAATATGGCCTCCGGCGGCCCTATTTCCTCTACCTCGGCACCCTCCAACCGCGCAAAAATCTGGTTCGGTTGGTCGAGGCCTTTGCCGCCAGCCGATTGCACCAGGAGGGGTATACGCTGGTGCTGGCCGGCAAACACGGCTGGCTGGCCGACCCTCTCCAGGCGGCTGTCGGCGAGCTGCCGTCGTCGGTCCGGCCCCACGTTCATCTGCCCGGCTACATCGGCGAGACGGAAAAAAATCTGCTCCTCTCCGGCGCAACCGCGCTCGTCTTTCCATCGCTCTATGAAGGGTTTGGCTTCCCGGTGCTGGAGGCCCAGGCCTGCGGGACGCCGGTGATTTGCGCCAATACGAGTTCGCTGCCGGAGGTCGCGGGCGAGGGTGCGCTGCTGATCGATCCGCTGGATGTCCAGGCGATCGCGGGGGCAATGCGGCACATTACGGGCGACGCGGCGCTGCGTGCCAGGCTGGTCGAATTCGGATACGCTAACCTGGGGCGGTTTACCTGGTCGGAGTCGGCCGGGCGCGTCTTGTCCGTCNTGGAGGCGGCCGCTCGGTAGGAGANCCTCGACATGCAAAACGAAATCACGCAACCCGGGCCACTGCTCGACGCGAGCGGGATGCTGGCCCAGATCGGCTGGTCGCGCCGGCCGCTACTGGATTGCAACCTGGAACTGGCGCGGTTTTACCCATTCAGTTTACTGCAGCGCTTCCGCAAAAAGCGCTGGGATTATTACGCCGTCTTCACCCCGCGCCGCTTCTTCTCGGCGACNATTGCCGATCTCGGCTACGCGGCCAACATCTTCGTCTATTCCCTCGACTTCGNCACNGGCGCGTTGCACGAGGAGGGGCTGGTGGTGCCGCTCAGCCGCGGCGTGGCCTTGGAGCGCAACAGTCTCGAGGGAGAAGCCTCGTATGCCGGCGACAAAGCATCATTGCGCTTCACGGCCGCGAGTGGCGAGCGTCATATCCGCGTCGATTGGCCCCAGTTCCACGACGGCCGCGGCATCCACGCCGACATTCGCCTGACCGTCCCACCGGGTCACGAGTCGATGACCATTGTCATCCCCATCGGCCGGCGGCGCTTCTATTACAACACCAAGATCAACTGCTTGCCGGCCATGGGGGTGATCCGCTATGGAGATGACGTCGAAGAACTCGCGCCGGAG
>JAACJX010000407.1 GCA_014237545.1 Ardenticatenia bacterium
AGTCCCGGCTCCAGATGCGTGCTGCCGCTCACCTTGTCGAGAGTCCTAGCCGTGCCCAGCAGATTGCCGGGGTTCGGATCGCCGTAACGCCATACGGGACCATCGGGCAAGACCGCCACCTCAAGCGTATCAGTGGCGAATGGCTGGTTCCGACCGGCGAAAGTTAGGCGCAAGGATTCGGTGGTCAGGACAAGCTCTCCATCGCGGCGAGTCACCTTGAAGGGGGGAACTGGCTGCCGGCGATGCCAGAAGACCTGGCTGGGGCGATCCTCGAACCGGCCGTCGGCTGAATACTCGATGCGAATCAGGCGCGGGCTGAGAACAGTGAATCGCGCTCGATCAGCCATCACGACAGCTTCCGGCGCGGCAACAGGATTAAAAGGGATGCGGGTGTAGGCTGGTTGATCAGGCAAAGAAATTTCCTCACACGGTATGTATCGGCCCAAGGCCGAAAAGGGTCGGGTCAAGCCAGGATTATATCCCGGCGCGGCGGCGAGGTTTAGTTCAACAACTGGATCGAATCGGGTTATAATCGCGACTACAGAGGAAAATCGTATGGACACCGCCCTGCTCATCCTTGACCCGCAACGCAACATGTTCGACCCTGAACCTGTATACCAGGCCGATTCGCTCCTGTCCATGCTGGAGGCGCTCATCCAGCGTGCCCGCGCCGCCGGCGCGCCGGTTATCTTCACGCGCCACAACGGCGGCCCCGGCGAAGCGAACGCGCCCCACTCCTCCGGCTGGGAGTTTCACCCCCGTCTTGCCCCGCTGCCATCCGAGGCGATCGTCGACAAGCACACACCGGATGCCTTCTATCAGACCGAACTGGCCGGGCTGCTGGCCGGGCAGGCCATCCGCCGGCTGGTCATCGCCGGCCTGCTGACAGAGCTTGGCGTCGACACCACTTGCCGCCGCGCTCGCAGTCTGGAGTACGACGTTACGCTGGTGGCCAACGGCCACAGCACGGGAACCTCTGACCAGCCCGGCTCCCTGACGGCCGAGCAAATCATCGCCCACCACAACCGCGTCCTACGGGCCTTTGCCGACGTGCGCCCGGCGGCCGAAGTCACGTTCGACAACCCATCGCCGCCGACCTTCGAACTCGACGCGCTCACGCCGGCCGACCGCGCGGCGATCCGCATCGGGCTGGATGAGTGGCATGCCTATGACACCTGGCTGTCCAGCGGCGAAGGCCACCCCTTTTGGCCCCACACTCACCCGAACCGTTTCGCCGATACGCTGAAGTCGATGTGGGATTCAGCCTTCACCCCGCGCGGCCGCTATCTGGACCCACCGCGCTGGGAGTTGGGTATCGCGCGGGCCTTTTTGCGGCCGCTGGAAAATATTCCACCTGCATTTCGCAAGGCCAATCTGCAAGCCATTAANGGNGCNGTCGATCACCTGNTNCAGAATCCGCGCAATCCGCTGTCGACTCAGATCCGCCCCCTTGATGATCANTTGTGGCTCTACGACTCGCGCGACNTGCGCCTTTTCTATGTGCCGCGCGTGACGAAAGACCGCGAAGGGCGCGANCGCCACTACATTTTCCTGGTCTGGTTGTCGCCCGGCGTCCCCGTCTTTAATCCATTTGCCTGAGTATTTGCCACATGCTGCGGNNATTTGCTTGAATGGATAGCCATTCAATACTACCTTTTTGACTATGCCTTCCGAATCTCCCAAACCCACAATCGTCGCCTTCGTCGCCGATCTGATGTTCACGATGCGAATCGCCAAGGTGATTGAGCACATCGGCTTCGACGTTGTCTGGATCGAATCGGCCGGCCAACTTGAATCCCTTGGCAAGCGGGCCGCGCCTGAGTTTCTCGGCGAGCAGTTGCACGGCCACGAAGGCCGCCTCTTCGAAGAGATCGTCAGGATTCAGCCGGCGCTACTGCTCTTCGACCTGAACAATGCCGCCATCCCGTGGCGCGACTGGATCGCCCTGCTGAAATCGGCCGCCGCCACGCGGCGCATCCCGGTGATGTGCTTCGGCTCGCACGAGGATGTCGCCACCATGACCACCGCCAAAAGCGTGGGGGCCGACGTCGTTCTGGCCCGCTCGCGCTTCACGGCAGACATGCCCGCCCTCTTCCAGCGTTATGCGCGCATACCGGACCGGNCCGCNCTGGACGCGGCCTGCGCCGAGCCGCTTTCGGCGCTGGCGAGGGAAGGGATCGAGCGGTTTAATCGTGGCGACTTCTACCCGGCCCACGACGCGCTGGAAGAGGCCTGGATGGTCGATCAAGGGGCCGGACGTGACCTGTACCGCGGCATCTTGCAGGTGGGCATTGCCTACTACCAGATCGAGAAAGGCAATTACCGTGGCGCGGTGAAAATGTTGCTGCGCGTGCGCCAATGGCTCGCCCCGCTGCCNGAGGTTTGCCGGGGCGTGGATGTCGCTGCCCTCCGCGCAGATGTGGAACGGGTCTACGCGGCGCTCGTCGACCTGGGGCCGGACAAGGTCGGTGATTTCGATACGACGCTGTTCAGGCCGATNGCTCTCCAACGCGAGCAATCGGGCGAGTCGGGATTGGCTTGACGGAGCGCGTCACTTCGCGGAATATCACCCNTGATTAAGATTCAANTATTCCACATCGGCTCAGACCAATTAGCGTGAAAAGAGGCAATAGATGAGTGGAGCGTATATACCCAAGACGGCGATGTTTATCTTCGCCCATCCAGACGATATCGAATTCGGCGTGGCCGGCACGGCCGCGAAATGGGCCCGCGCTGGGAGCCNGGTCATCTACGTGGTCATCACGGATGGCAACGTCGGCAGCCACGAGGCGGACATGACCGCGGAGAAGCTGGCCGAGATTCGCCGGGCGGANCAGACAGCCGCGGCCGAAGTTGCCGGCGCGGAGTGCGTCTTTCTCGGCTACCACGACGGGTTCCTGCAACCGACCCTTGAATTGCGCAAGGATCTCGTCCGCCTGATCCGCCAGTACAAGCCCGAAGCCGTGGTATGCACCGACCCAACCAACTTTTTCCCCAGCGACAGCTATATTAACCATCCCGACCACCGCGCCGCCGGCACGGCCGCGCTCGACGCCGTGTTCCCGGCGGCCGAGATGAGTCTCCTCTACCCTGACCTGGCGGCGGAGGGATTGGCCGGTCACAAAGTGAGCTACGTATTCGTCACCTTCAGCGAGCGCGCCAATCATTACGTTGACATCACCGACACGATCGAGCTGAAGATCGAGGCTCTGAAAAAGCACGTCAGCCAGCTCGACGGCTGGGAGCCGGCCGACATGATCCGCGAATGGGCGGCCGAATCGGGCAAGAAAGTCGGCTTTGCCTATGCCGAAGGGTTCTACCGCATCACGCTGAAATCAATGGAAACGCCATCCGAACCACAACCGGAGATATAATGATGTCCTCCTCACAACCGTTTGTCCTTGGAGTTAACTATTGGCCGCGCCACAAGGCCATGTACTGGTGGTCGGATTTCGACGCGGCCGAGGTGCGCGAGGAGTTCGCCGTCATCCGCGATCTGGGCATGCGGCTCGTNCGCATCTTCCTCTTGTGGGACGATTGGCAGCCCACGCCCGATNCGGTCAACANGGANGCNTTGACCAACCTCGGCACNGTGCTGGANNNNGCCGCGGAGATGGGCCTGAAGCTGGACATCACCTTCTTCACCGGCCACATGAGCGGGCCTAACTGGTCGCCCGGATGGCTATTGGAACCGGGCGCGCCACTGCCGCCGCGCGTCCGGCAACTGGTCAGCGGCGGCCAGGTAGTCAATTGCGGCTATCGCAATCCATACACCGATCCGACCGCGCTCTCGGCGGCCCAGTTGTTGCTGCGCGCCGTCGTTGGCCGCTACCACGACCACTCGGCCGTCGGCATCTGGAACCTGGGCAACGAGCCCGATCTGTTCGCCTGGCCGCCCGACCCGGCCACCGGCCGCGAATGGGTGCGGCGCATGACTGGCCTCATCCGCGAGATTGACCCTGTGCATCCGGTTACATGNGGATTGCACATGGACAGCATCGTGCNGGACAACCATCTGCGTATCCACGACGTCTTCGGCGAGGTCGATTTCGCGGTGATGCACAGCTACCCCATGTATACCCCCTGGGCGCGCGGGCCGCTCGATCCCGACTTCGTGCCCTTTACCTGCGCCCTCACCGCGGCGCTGTCCGGCAAGCCGGTGCTCATGGAAGAGTTCGGCGGCTGCACAAACACGCCGGGGCAGCCCTCCGACGTGTGGGAATGGACGGCCTACGGCGAGCCGCGGACGCAGTTCATGGCTTCTGAGGAGGCGCTGGCCGAATATCTGGAACTCGTCCTGCCGCGACTGGTGGAGGTAGGCGCGACCGGCGCTGTGCTGTGGTGCTTCGCCGATTACGTGCCGGGGCTCTGGGATCGGCCGCCATGCGAGGAATCCGTCCACGAGCGCTTCTTTGGCCTTGTCCGCCCCGATGGCTCGCTCAAGCCCCATGCCGAAGTTATCAGGCGGTTTGCGGCCACGAACCCTGTCGTGCGCCCATCGGCCCGCACCGTTGAACTGGACGTCTCACCGGAAGAATACTACGCCGATCCGGCCGGGCACGTGGTCAGGCTCTACGAGAAATATTTAGCAAATCGTTAACACGCCCTGTTTGAACCCCCTGCTAAAGGGGGTTAAACTATCCCGGCTATGGCACGGAAAAAGATATTGTTCATCGGGGGGTCGCTGAACATGACACGCATGACCCACGCCGTCGCTCGTCACCTGCAAGACGAGTTTGACTGCTGGTTCAGCCCTTTTTACTCCGATGGGATATACGACTTTCTGGCGACCCACACCAGCCTGGTGGACTTCACCGTCTTGGGCGGCAACTTTCGCCGCCAAACGGATGCCTACTTGCACTTGCACAACCTGCCCATCGATTACCGCGGCAAGGCCAGAGAGTACGACCTGTACGTGATCACAACCGACCTGACCATCCCCCGGGACTTGAAGGACAAGCCGTTAATCCTCATCCAGGAAGGCATGACCGACCCTGAGGGGCTGATGTACCACATCGTCCGCAAGCTCCGCCTGCCCCGCTATCTGGCCAGCACCTCAACCAACGGGCTCTCCAATCAATACCGTTACTTCTGCGTCGCCTCGGAGGGTTACCGGGATTTCTTCATTCGCAAGGGGGTGAAACCGGAGAAGCTAATCGTCACCGGCATCCCCAACTTCGACAACTGCGTGGCCTATCTGGATAATGATTTCCCGCTAAAGCATTACGTCCTCGTGGCCACATCCGACGCCCGCGAGACGTACAAATTCGACAATCGCAAGAAGTTCCTACGCCAGGCGGTGGCAATTGCCGACGGCCGGCCNATGATCTTCAAGCTCCACCCTAATGAGAAGTTTGACCGCGCCATACGGGAGATCCATGAAGTCGTCGGCGACGNCCCNATTTATACCGACGGCAATATCGACCACATGATCGCCAACTGCGACGCGCTGGTNTGCCAATACTCGACGGTCGTCTATACCGGTATTGCCCTGGGTAAGGAAGTTCATTCCTACTTCGACCTCGATATGCTGAAGCGCCTGGCTCCCATGCAGAACGGCGGCATCTCCGGCCANAATATCGCCCGGGTGTGCCGCCATATCCTGCTGAATGAGCCCGTGAATTGGGAGGAGTTCCTGACNCATGCCCGTGTCGACTGACGGCATCGTGACCGTCATTCAGGCGCGAACGGGGTCAACCCGCTTGCCCAACAAGGTGCTGCGGCCTCTGGCCGGCAAGCCGCTGCTGGCGAGAATGGTCGAGCGCGTGGCGGCCGCCGAGCTGGTGGGGCGAGTGGTGGTGGCAACAACCCGCGACGCAGCCGACGACCCGCTGGCGGCCCTCTGCCGGGATGAGGGGATCGCCTGCTATCGCGGCAACACGAACGACCTGCTCGACCGTCACCACCAGACCGGCAAACTCTACGGCGCAACGACTGTGATCAAAATACCGTCCGATTGCCCGCTGATCGATCCACAAGTCATCGATCGGGTGATTGCCCATTACCTTGCGAACCCGAATGAGTACGACTTCGTCAGCAACCTGCACCCGGCCACCTATCCCGACGGCAACGACGTGGAGGTGATGGCAATGCCGGCGCTGGAGACGGCCTGGCGCGAGGCCCGGCGGCCGCTGGAGCGCGAGCATACCACCCCGTTTTTGTGGGAAAACCCCGACCGGTTCCGGATCGGCAACGTCACCTGGGAGAAGGGTCAGGACTATTCCATGAGCCACCGCTGGACGATCGATTACGAAGAGGATTATCGATTTATCGCCGCCGTCTATGATGCGCTATACTCGGCGGATCGACACTTCACGCTTGAGGACGTGCTCACCTTTCTAAACGCCCACCCGGAGGTACAGGCCATTAACAGCCTCTACGCCGGGGTAAACTGGTACCGCCACCATCTGGATGAGCTAAAAACGGTTTCCGCCGGGCAAACGCGACGGGAATCGTGAGCGATTGGTCGCCGCCAGGAGCCTGATATCACATTTAACAAACCCATCAATATCCAGTCCGGCCACCACAGGCCAATACACACAGATGCCGGAAATCATCAACCAGTTGAGAAAATAGTATGAGAAAAGAGGATTTAATCGAATTAGAAAACATGGCGCTGCGCGTTCGCGAGCACATCATTCGTCTATCGACAGACGGCGGATGCTTCACCGGCGCGTCTCTTTCCTGCGCTGACCTCATCGTGTACCTTTACACCCACTTCCTCAACGTGGGACCGCACAATTTCGACGCGCCGGACCGGGATTACTTGTTCCTTTCGAAGGGCCACGATGTACCTGCTTTGTATGGAACGTTCGTCGAACTGGGCTGGCTGGAAGCAGACCGGCTGCGCAACCATCTTAAGACCAACGACACGATTTACTGGCACCCCAATCGCAATATTCCCGGCATCGAGTTCCACTCCGGCTCGCTGGGGCATCTGCCGTCGGTGGCCGTTGGCGTGGCGATGGATTGCAAGATGCGCGGCCTCGACAACCGCGTCGTCGTCATCACCGGCGACGGCGAGTTAAATGAAGGCTCGGTCTGGGAAGCGATCCTCGTGGCCAATGCCTACAAGCTCGATAACCTGCTCTTTATCGTCGACCGCAATCATTTCCAGGCCAACATCCGCACCGAAGACCTNATCCCGCTGGAGCCGTTGGCGCCCAAGTTTGAAGCGTTCGGCTGGCAAGCCAAGCGCGTGAACGGCCACAGTTTTGTCGAGCTTGAGGAAGCGCTGGCCGACGTGCCGTTCGCCGGCGGCCGCCCGAGCGTGNTCATCGCTGACACGGTGCGCGGCCGCGGCCTGCCCAGCATCCAGGAACGAGCCGACCGCTGGTTCTGCAATTTCACCCACGAGGAAGTGGATCAGCTGCTGGAAGAGCTCCACGGCGTGCGCCGGGCGGAGATCGAGTCAGAGGCGCTCATCGTCAGGTAAGAAGGAAGAAATCCACAGATTTCACAAATTGGAGAATTTTTCTTCATATCGGCGCAATCGGCGAAATCTGCGGATCAATCTTCTCTATGAGAGATACCATGAAAAACTACGAACAAATCCTGCTGGAGATGATGGCCGCCGACGAGCGCATCATTGTCATGACCGCCGAGAACCGGGCCGCCATCCGCAATCTGCCCAACCTCACACCGGAGCGATTTATAGACACCGGTATCACCGAGCAAACGATGGTCGGAGCGGCTGCCGGGCTGGCCCTGCGCGGCCGCGTGCCCGTGCTCCACGCCCNGGCCACATTTCTGACCCTGCGCGCTTTCGAATTCGTGCGCACCGACGTCGGCATCGGCAACTTGCCGGTCAAACTCGTCGGCGGCGTACCCGGCTTCTTGTCCGATGGCAACGGTCCGACCCACCAGGCAATTGAGGACGTCTCGCTCATGCGCGGCATCCCCCACATGCACGTCTTCTGCCCGGCCGACGAGCGGGACATGCTCATTGGCCTGCCCCACATCATCAACAGCCCGCACCCGACATACATCCGCTATAACCCGTTGAAACCGGTCATCAACCACGATGAGCAATTCGAGATTGGCCGCGCGGAACAGCTTTCGGACGGCACGGACGTGGCCATCCTCGTCTATGGCATGCTCTTCGCCCAGGCATGGGAGGCAAAATCCATCCTGGAGGCCGAAGGCCTGTCCGTCCGTCTCATCAACGTGCGNATGCCCAAGCCGGTTGATGAGNGAGCCATCCTGCGCGCCGCGCGGGAGACAAACCTGCTCGTCACCCTNGAAGATCACTTTCTGACCGGCGGGCTCTATTCCATNGTCGCCGAGACGCTGCTCCGACACGGCGAGACGGCCGAGGTGTTGCCCTTCGCGCTTGAGGAGCGCTGGTTTCGCCCGGCTTTGCTCAACGACGTTCTGCGCTTCGAGGGCTTCACCGGCGACCAGATTGCCGCCCGCATCCTCGAGCGCGTGCCGGCCCGCATCTGACCCATTTCAGTCGCGCGAGTCTGTTAAACCGCGCCACATCCAGAAGGAAAAAACTACATGCCCAACAAAGTCCAACTGAACCAGGACTACCCCACGATTACCGAATCCGAAAAGCTCTTCGANCGAGCCAAAGGCCTGATGCCGGCCTTCGCCCAGACTCTGGCCAAAGGGCCGACGCAATACGTGGACGGCGTCGCGCCCAAGTATCTCCAGCGGGCCAAAGGCGCGCGCGTGTGGGACGTCGACGGCAACGAGTACCTCGACTACAACATGGCCATCGGCCCCATCTCGTTGGGCTACGGCTATGAGGCAGTCGACGACGCCATCCGGCGACAACTGGAAGACGGGATCGTTTTCCCGCTCATCCACCCGCTCGAGGTAGAGATCGCTGAGTTGGTGCGCGAGGTGATTCCCAACGCCGAGAGNGTGCGCTTCGCCAAGGCCGGGGCCGAGGTCACCAGCGCNGCCGTGCGNNTGGCCCGCGCCTACACCGGCCGCGACAAGGTCCTNTGCTGCGGCTACCACGGCTGGCACGACTGGTANATCGGCATCACCGCCCGCAACTACGGNGTGCCGCAGGNNGTGAAGGACNTGGTCTATACGTTCAACTACAACGACATGGATTCAGTCATGGCCGCCCTCGATGAGGATACTGCCTGNGTCATTCTTGAGCCGATGACGTTCGACTTTCCCAAGGATGACTTCCTGGCCAAGCTCAAGGCAGCCTGCGCGGCCAATGGATCNCTGCTCATCTTCGACGAGATGTGGACGGGCTTCCGCTGGGCGTTGGGCGGCGCGCAAGAGTACTTCGGCGTGACGGCCGACCTGGCCTGTTACTCCAAGGCTATCGCCAACGGCATGCCCATCGCCGTGCTGGCGGGGCGCGCCGATGTGATGAGCCTGCTCGATGAGCAAGTCTTTTTCTTCACGACCTTCGGCGGCGAGGCGCTCTCCCTGGCCGCCACCGGCGCGACCATCCGCGAGTTGCGCGACAAGGACGTGCCCACCGATCTGGCCCGCAAGGGGCAGAAGCTGATGGACGGCTATAACGACATCGCATCGGAACTTGGCATCCGCGACGTCACCCATTGCAAGGGGCACCCGGCCCGCGGTCTGATCGTATTCGACGATAAGGGCGGCCAGAGCCTTCTCATGAAGTCGCTCGTGCAGCAGGAACTTATCAAGCGCGGCATCCTGTGGTCGGGCTTCCACAACATGTGCTATAGCCACACAGAAGCCGANCTGGACTACACNCTCATCGCCTATGGCGAGGCGCTGGCCGAACTCAAGAGCGCTCTCGCAGCGGGCGATCTGGNAGCCCGCCTGCGCGGCAAGCCGGTCCAGCCCGTTTTCCGCCGCACGGATAGCTTTAATCTTAAGCCGGCGCGTTGAAGGAAGTAAAAAACATACAGTCAGCCCGAAGGTCAATACCAAGAGGGCTGGAAGGTCAGAACTGTTTCGCCGCTGGTCACTGGTCGCTGTAAACGTTTACCACCATGATTGATAAAACTCTCTTCTCGCTGGAGGGCAAGACGGCCGTCGTCACCGGCGCGCTGGGGCTGATCGGTCGTAAGCACTGCGAAGCCCTGGCCGCTTTTGGGGCCAACGTCATCGTCGCTGACCTGAACGGCACAGCGTCGGCCGAGTTCGCCGCAGGGCTGCTGGCCCCCGCCCTTGGCGTGGCGCTCGACGTCACGGATCCGGAATCCATCGCTGCCGTGCGCGACGCCGCGCTCGACCGCTTCGGCCACCTGGACGTGCTGGTCAATAACGCGGCCATCAACGATATGTTCGAGAACCCGTCGATGGCCGCCGAGCAGTCGCGCTTCGAGAATTACCCGCTGGTGATGTGGCAAAAGTCCCTCGAGGCCAACGTCACCGGGGTCTTTCTCTGCGCCCAAATCCTGGGCGCCCCGATGGCTCGTCAGGGCAAGGGCAGTATCATCAACGTCGCCTCGACCTACGGCATGGTCGCGCCCGATCAAGCGCTCTACAAGACGCCCGACGGCCGCCAGCCGTTCTACAAATCGCCCGCCTATCCGACGACCAAGGGTGCGGTCATCGCCTTCACCAAGTTTCTGGCCGCCTACTGGGGAGCGGCCGGCGTGCGCGTCAACACCCTGTCGCCCGGCGGCGTGGAGAATAACCAGCAGGAGTACTTCGTTCAGAATTACTCGGCGCGGACGATGCTCGGCCGCATGGCCCTCCCGACCGACTACCAGGGGGCTCTCGTGTTTTTGGCCAGCGACGCTTCAGCCTATATGACCGGAGCGAACCTCGTGGTCGATGGCGGTTGGACGGCGTGGTGATGGCCGCAGAGAAACAATCATTAGAGGAAATAAAGGCGCGCGCGCNAGCTATCCGCCTGCTCCTCACCGACAGCGACGGCGTGCTGACTGACAACGGGGTATACTACTCATCTGCGGGCGAAGAGATGAAACGCTTCTCCATCCGCGATGGCATGGGGGTCGAACGCTTGCGCAAATTCGCCGGCGTGGATGTCGGCATTATCACCGGCGAGTTTTCCGGACCGGTGCAACGCCGCGCCGAAAAGCTCGCGATCACCGAGTTACACATGGGCATCAAGGACAAGCCCGCCGTTCTGAGAGATATCCTGATAAGGTTACAATTAACGTCTGACGAGGTCGCCTACATCGGCGATGACACGAATGACGTCGAGATCATGAAACAGGTCGGGCTGGCTGCTTGCCCGGCCGATGCCACCCCATTTGCCCAGGCCGTCGCCCACTATAGATGCGCCAATCGGGGCGGCCAGGGCGCGTTCCGGGAAGTGGCCGAATTCATCATCGCCGCGCGCGCCAAATCGGCCGCAGCAGGAGAGTAAAGTTTTATGACAAATTCCGCAAAGGTAATGACAGGCCGCCATACCATTGGCGACGGCGAGCCAGTATATATCATCGCCGAAATCGGGATCAATCACAACGGGTCGCTTGACTTGGCCCGCAAGCTCATCGATGGCGCTATCTTCGCCGGGGCCGACGCGGTCAAGTTCCAGAAGCGCACCCCCGAGTTGTGCGTTCCGCGTGACCANTGGAACATCGAGCGCGACACGCCCTGGGGGCGCATCACCTACCTTGAATACCGCCACAAGATGGAGTTNACCTACGAGCAGTACCGAACCATCGATCGCTACTGCCGNGCGCGAAATCTGGACTGGTTCGTCTCCTGCTGGGACGAGGAGGCCGTCGACTTCATGGAGCAGTTCGACACGCCCATGTACAAGGTCGCCTCGGCCACGCTNACGGACCTGCCCCTGCTGCAGAAGATGAAGAATACNGGCCGGCCGCTCATGCTGTCNACCGGNATGTCGGAGATGTGGCAGATTCAGGCCGCCGTAGATCTGATCGGTCACGATAACTTGCTGATCGCCCATGCCACCTCGTCCTACCCGTGCCCGCCCGAAGAGTTGAATTTGCGGATGATCCCCACGCTGAAAGCGACCTATCCGGGCGTGCCGATCGGCTACTCCGGCCACGAGGTAGGCCTGGCGCCGACGTGGGCGGCCGTCACGTTGGGCGCGACCTTCGTCGAGCGCCACATCACGCTCGATCGGGCCATGTGGGGCTCCGATCAGGCCGCCTCGGTGGAGGTGATGGGCTTTCACAATCTCGTGCGCAACATCCGGGACATCGAAAAGTCGATGGGCGACGGGATCAAGCGCATCTACCCCAGCGAAATGGCGGCCATGAAGAAGCTGCGTCGCGTGGACGCCACACACCCCAGCCATGCAAATTCGTAAGCTAGACACCACGCAAAAGAGCGAGCGAGCTCGTTTCGTCGATTTCGTATTCGACCTGTACAAGGGCCATCCCCTGTGGGTGCCGCCGTTTCGCTCCGAGGCGATGAAAACCCTCGACAGCGCGAGCCACCCCTTCTACGAGCATTCCTACGCCGACTTCTTCGTCGTCGAGAAAGACGACAAGGTGCTCGGCCGCATGGCCATGCTCGAAAACCGCAGCTTCAACAAGTTCCATAACTCGAAGACGGCGTTTTTCGGTTACTTCGAGGTCATCGAAAATATCGACGTGGCGCGGCTGCTGCTGCAAAAGGCAGTGGAATGGGCGAGAGATCATAACCTCGATACGGTCATCGGCCCGCGCGGGCTNGTGGGGATTGACGGCAGCGTCCTGGTCGAGGGCTTCGACCATCGACCGGCCATGACCATTCCCTATAACTATCCCTATTATGACGCCTATATCAAAGACTCGGGCTTCGAGAAGGACACCGACTATCTCTCCGGCTACGCCAGCGGCGACCACGAGCTGCCGCCGCGCCTCTATGACATCGCCGCCAAGGTAAAGGCCAAGCGCGGCTTCACGATCAAGACATTCGCCTCGAAAGACGAGATCCGCCAGTGGATCCCGCGGGCCATGGCCGTCCATCGCGAGGCGATGAGCGGCTTGCACAGCTTCTTCCCGCCGACCGAGGCGGAGACGCGAGCGGTCATCAACTCGTTGCTCATGATCGTCGATCCCTCGCTCATCAAATTGGTGATGAAGGGGGATGATATTGCCG
This sequence comes from Ardenticatenia bacterium, assembly GCA_014237545.1. Taxonomy (GTDB): domain Bacteria; phylum Chloroflexota; class Anaerolineae; order Promineifilales; family Promineifilaceae; genus Promineifilum. The sequence goes on from JAACJX010000407.1 coordinate 12,982, forward strand.
GCTTCCTGATTGCCTATCACGACGTATCGGCCGGGTTGCAGAAAGCGGGCGGCCGCCTCTTCCCGTTCGGCTGGTTCCACATCCTGCGGGACCGGCAGAAAACCGACTGGGTGAATATCAACGGTCTGGGCCTGTTGCCGCAATATCGCGGCCTGGGGGCCAACGCCGTGCTCTACACCGAATTGCGCGACACCATCGCCAGCCACGGGTTCAAGCATATGGACATCGTCCAGGTCAATGAGGTTAACTTCAACAGTCGTTCCGACATGGAGACGATGGGCGTGCAGTGGTACAAACGCCACCGGCACTACAAGAAAGTTCTATAACGTCAAACCATTTCAGGATTACTGNAAAGGCAAAGGCCGNCCAAGAGCATAAACCCTTGGCCGGCCTTTGATTATTACGAGGAGCGCANCTCGATTATGCCGACAACAGCCGCTCCACGGCTGCTTTCGTGCTGGCGAAGGCCAGTTCCGGTAACTGATCGAGGGCAAAGAAACCGGCGTCGTCCGCGTCGTCGCCCGCCNCCAGCGCGCCGCCGATGGCCCTGCCGCGATAGAGGATAAAGACGGAAGCCCCGCCCCCGCCCGGAGGGTTATGGAACACATCGATCACGTCTTCGATCTCGACCAGCAATCCCGTTTCCTCCAGGGCTTCGCGAGCGGCCGTCTCTTTTGGGTCCTCGCCNTGATCAATATAACCCGCCGGCAGGCTCCATTTGCCGCGCTCGGGGTTCATGGCCCGCCTGACGAGCAGCAGCCTACCACCGTCGACAACGGCCACGCCGACGCCGACTTTGGGATCGGTAAAGTACACGTAGCGACAGGAGGGGCACACGCGNCGAGGCTTGTCCATGACCCGTTGCGTGCGCATGGGCGAGGCGCAGCGCGGGCAGTAGGCAAACCAGTCAGGGGCGCTGGGAAGTNGGGAGGCGTCCGGCGATCCGGCCATTCGCTTAGAATGAGCGCACGCGCCGCCGCGCGATGAACCAGAGGGCCAGGAGCAGAATGAAGAGAATGGCCAGAGTGATTTGGATGGGCAGCAGCAATGAGTCGATCGGGCGGGCCGTCGCGTCGCTATCCTTCACCGCCACGTCTCCGGCGGCCGNCGCTTCCNGCTCCCCGCCTACCGGAGGGACCAGCGCCGTTTCACCGGCTGCTTCCTCAACCGGCTCCGCTTCAAACATCTCGGTTTGAGGCAGATCGCCTTCGGGCGCGGGCGTTCCCTCCATGAGCGGAACCACCTCGGTTGAGAACGTATCCGTAATCGCATCCTGCGCGGTCAGCTCGGCCGCGGCCTGTTCCCCTGCTGCGGGGCTGGCTGTGGCCATCGCCCGCTCTTGTTCTTCCGCGGCGGCTGGCGCTTCCATTGGCGCGCTCTCGGCCGCCTCAAACGCGCCCATCTCCTCTTCAACAGCGGTCTCCGAGACAGCTTGCGTCGCGACCATCCCCCCACCGCTGAACTGGCCACGGAACATACCCAGAGCGAGAGTGAAGATAAGGAAGAACGCCGTCAGGGCCGTGGCGCCGCGCAAGACGGGATACATTTGCATCAAGGGTTGGGCCTTGGGCCGGGCGTAGAGCGTTGGGTCAAGCGCGAAGCTGCGCGGCACCCGCCGGCGCGGCATGGCCCGCATCTGGAGCTTGAGCACCCTCATGCGCTCCAGCTCTGCCCGCAGAGCCGGGTCGCGTGCTAATTGCCCTTCCAGCCGCTCGCGCTCGGCGGCCGTGAGGGCATTGTCCAGGTAAGCGCCAAGCGCTTCCAGCACCTTCTCCTCTGCCGTCGATCCGCGATCTCGCAAAAAATCAAACATCTTAGTCCGCCTAATTTCCTCTGGTATCTAGACGATAGGCGGCCGGCAATAGTTCCCCGCCGATTTCTTGCAGACAATCGCGCAGCTTGGCCCGCGCCCGGCTCAAGCGCGACTTCACCGTGCCCAACGATACGCGGGTGATAGTGGCGATTTCCTGATAATCATACCCTTCTACATCGCCCAGCACAGTCACGATGCGCTGGTCGTCGGGCAGGTCTTTCAGGCAGCGTTCGATCGCCAGGGCCAGCTCGACCCTCTGGCGGTGAGCTTCCGGTCCTTCATTGGGGCTGCGCAGAAAGGCGAAGGACTCGTTTTCGTCCATGATCTCGTCCAGCGACGTCTGCGGGCGGCGCTTGCGGCGGCGCAACTCGTCGTAGCAGCGATTGGTGGCGACGCGGATAAGCCAGGACTTGAAGCTCCCCCCGCGGAAGGTCTTCAGGCTCTGGTAGGCGGTGATGAACGTTTCCTGGGCCACGTCTTCAGCCACCGCCGGATCGCCCATGATGCGGTAGGCTACGTTGAAAACCAGTTCTTGATATTGCACCACGAGCCGATTGAAGGCGACAATATCGCCTTCCTGGGCCTGGTGAATGAGTGACTCTTCGTTCATCATTATCAGACCGGGTCCGATTGACAGAAACCCGGCCTTGCTCTATACTCCGCACTTGATAAGCCATGCCGAAGTGGCGGAACAGGCAGACGCGCACGACTCAAAATCGTGTTCCCTCGGGAGTGTGGGTTCGATTCCCACCTTCGGCATCAAGCTAACAGATTATAGGNCTCGCCCGGATGGCGGGCAAGCGATGGCTCCGTGACGGGAGCCATTTTCATTGCAGCGAGAGGTGNGGCATGCGCGCGGCGGCAGTCTTGGGATTGTTGATTGGCATCGGCCTGGGCCTTTTCGGTAGTCGGGTGCTCTGGCCGGTCGAGTACGCCGACATCACGCCGGAGCTAATGACCGCGGAGAGCCGGGTTGATTACGCGCTCATGGTGGCGACCGCCTTCGCAGCCGATGGCGACCTGGAGCTGGCCAGCCGTCGNCTCGCCCGGCTGGGCGATTCGGCGCACGAGTCGGTCCTAAACGCGTTCCGCGTCGCCGGCGACGATGAGGCGGCCTTATCCGGGCTTCAGAAGCTGGCGGTTGAACTGGAATTGCACGCCACCATGCCCACGCCCACAGAGTAACCCGATGCGCCGCGGCTCTTCCCTGTTGGTGTTTCTTTTATTCCTCGCCGCCGGCATCGCCGCCGGTCTGGCCCTGGGCTGGTTGGTCGTTCCCGCGCCATCGTCGGGCGATACGCCGGCGCGCCTCAACCAGGTGGATCGCGAGCTGTATATCCAGCTCATCGCCGACAGTTTCGCCGCCAATAATGACCGCGACGACGCCCGGCGCCGTTTGGGTGGGCTGGGGCCGGGCGCTCAGGCGGTGCTCGTTGAAATGATCGCCCGCGACCTGCAGAGCGAAGTCGTCGCGCCGGGTGTGGCAAATCTCATCTCCCTGGCCGCGGGATTGGCAATCGACGCGCCAGTTGTCGAGTTGCTGGCGCAGCCAAAGCCAATTGCCCCGGCAACCCCTCTAAATCCGGTTGGACAGCAGCCGGCAGAACAGCCGACCACCGCGCCGACGGACAATCGCTATGACCTGGTGGGGCAGGAAAGCCTNTGTAAGCCGGGCGCGGATATGAATCTGATCGAGGTGAATGTCACTGATAGCGACGGCCGGCCNCAACTCGGCGTGGCGGTCACCGTTTTTTGGGACGGCGGGCGGGACTCATTTTACACCGGCTTTGTGGCCGGCCGCGACGCCGGCTATGCCGACTTCACGATGGCCGCCGACGTCGCCTANTCGGTGGCGGTTGACGCGGATGAGGCGGCGNCAATCGGCCTGCGGGTGCAACTCTGCCCCGATGGGCGCGCTGGAGGATGGCGGCTGGACTACCGCGCGCGGGAACCCTGAGGAGCTCGCGAATGGTCGTCGCTCAGGTGCGGCCGAACTGGCGGGCAAGCAGCGCCGCTGACAGGTGGATGAGCGTTGGCCGGCCGTGGGGACATGTGTGGGGCACGTCGCAGGACTCTAGCTGGAGGATCATCGCTTCCATCTCTTGCTGGGTGAGTAGTTGTCCCGCCTTGACGGCCGCCGTCTTGCAAACCCGCTTGATGACCAGCCCCTCCGTCTCCGACTTGAGCGGCGCGACCTCGTTTTCCAGGTCGTTGACCACGGCCGCCAGCGCCGCCGCCGGGTCGGCCCGGCTGAGAATGGCCGGCACGGCCCGCATCCGGAAGGCGTTTGGGCCGAACGATTCGATCTCAAAGCCCAATGACGACAGAAGCTCCATCTGTTCTTCAACCAGATGGGACTGCGACGGGGATAGGTAAACCGTCGCCGGGGCCACCAGCCCTTGCGAGGCCACGCGCTGCCCTTTGCGTTGACCCAGAAACTGCTCGTACAGGATGCGCTCGTGGGCCGCGTGCTGATCGATCAGGTACAGTCCTTCGGGACCTTCGGCGATGATGTACGCCGCCCCGACCTGGCCGATCACCCGCATGATCGGCAGTCGCGTCGCGTCTGTCCCCGGCAGCGACGGCGAAAGCGGTTCTCCATCACCCTCGGCGCGCTCGGGTTCCGGGCCGCGCAATTGCCAGGGGATATCGAGTTGCGTGGACGGCAGACCACCGGGGCCGGCTTGCGGCCGGAAGTCCCCCCACCCGGATGATGGCAGGCCGAGAGACCAGGCGGTCGCCCCGCGCGCGGGGGATGTCTCCACCAGCGCGGCGCGNACCGCGCGTTGCACAGCCCCAAANACTGCGCCNTCATCCCGGAATCGCACCTCAACCTTCGTCGGATGCACGTTGACNTCNACTTCCTCCGGCGGCAACTCGATAAACAGCAGCGCCAGAGGGAAGCGGCTCGCCGGCANCAGCGTGTGATAGGCCTGCACCACGGCAAAAGTCAGGCGCGTGTCGCGTATNGTGCGNCCGTTGACGAAGAGCTGAATATGATTCCGGCCGGCCCACGTAAGACCCGGATCGCTGACATAGCCGCGCACGTCGATCCGGTAGCGGTGGCCGTCCCCTTGGGGCGAATCCGCCCTTGGAGGAAATACCTCGATGAGCTGCCGCGCCGTGTCCGGCCCATAGGCAGCCAACAGCACATCCGCCGTCGCGCCGCTGCCCGTGGTCTGATACGTCACCCGCCCGTCGTGGCTGAGGCGAAAGCGAATCTCCGGATAGGCCAGCGAATACCGCGTGACAAACTCGTCGATCAGGCGTTTCTCCGTGGTGGCGCTCTTCAGGAACTTCAGGCGAGCCGGCACGTTGTAGAACAGATTCTCGACGGCGATGACCGTGCCGGCCGGCGCGCCGACNGATTCCCGTGTCGCGGTNACGCCCCCCTCGAGCAGCAAGCGCGACCCNGCGGCCGCNTCCCGCNCCCGGCTNACGACNGTNAGGCGGCTGACGGCCGAGATGGCGGCCAGGGCCTCGCCGCGNAAGCCCAGCGTGCGGATGGCCCACAGGTCGTCGGCCGAGGTGAGCTTCGAGGTGGCATGGCGCTGGAAGGCCGTTTCGATCTCGTCGGCGGGGATGCCATCNCCATTGTCNGCNACCTGAATCAGCTCNCGNCCGCCNGCGCGAATGTCGATGGTGATTGCCGTCGCTCCCGCGTCGATCGCGTTCTCGACCAATTCCTTGACCACAGAAGAGGGGCGCTCGACCACTTCCCCCGCGGCGATTTGCGAGGCCAGTTGGTCGGGCAAGACGTGGATAGTCATGGCGAAATTGTACCAGAAACCCGTCGGCCGTGCCGGAGGGCAGAGAACGAGGCGTAAGGGCAAGATTGCCCCGCCAACGATGAATCTTTATACTTCCCGCTGCGAGGTGAAAAGATGCCGTTTCAACCAACTTATGATGTACAGCCCAATCGGATGCCCTACACTTTCCGGCCCGCCGCGCCAGCGGAAGGCCGGCAGGTGGGGGTTCTGGTCCTTCATGGCTTTCTGGGCAGCCCGCTCAGTTCGCGGCCGATGGCCGAATACCTGAGCCAGCACGGGTATTTCGTTCATTGCCCGTTGTTGCCCGGTCATGGCAGCTATCCAGACAAGTTATACCGCGTCCCATCCAAGGCCTGGCTGGCCGAAGCCGAAGAAGCGTACCGATTCGCGAGCGATCAGTGCGATGACTTGTTCATCATCGCCCATTCCATGGGCAATGTGCTGGCGGCCCATGTAACCCTCAAGTTCGGCGAGACGCGGGGCATCGCCATGCTGGCGCCGGTCATCGACGTCCCCGATTCACGGCTCCGCTTGGTGAAGTATGCGCGCTTCTTTGTGCCCTGGTATTACCCCCATAAAAGCAAGCGGGAGAGCATGCAGCAACTGGTGCGCGAGCGGGTGCTGGATTTCGATCCTACGATCGACTTCGACAGTCCCGAGTTCCAGGCCCAATTGCCGCAAGTNAGNCGCGTGCCGCTATCGGGCATGCACGCGATGGTGGAGATAATCGAGAGAGGNCGCTCGCTGTGGCCCAAGCTGGACGTGCCGGTNCGCATATTCGCCGGCGAAGACGACCATGCCGCCCCNCCGGAAAACGCGCGCCAGATTTACGCGCNGCTGCCGAACGGGGNCAAGAAGCTGGTTATTTACCCCGGTGTCGGCCACGAGCTCATGCGCCCCTTCGAACCTATCCATCAGACAGTATGGATTTCTATTAACGGTTTTATCGAAGACCAGGCGACCGTTGCTTCTGGTGTTTCCACGGGGCAAGGAATTTGACGCCCTCGATTGGGACTTTTTGCATGGAAATCCTGACAAATTATTGTCTTTTCCCGCGTGTTGGGACACAATACTAAAAGAAGTGCGGGCACTAGGATGGGAAGAGAAAGAGTCCGCGGTTTGCCACGCTGCGTGGCCGAAAATTTCCACGTACACTTGATATTCCACCGGTGACCCTAACTTACCCTTTACTTTCTGTTTCACAAGGAGAAGAGAAAGAATATGAAACGTATAGCTTTGTTGCTGACCGGGTTGCTCCTGTTGTCGCTGCTTGTTGTGGCATGCGGCGGCACGGCTGAAGCCCCAGTAGAAGAACCCGCTGAGGAAGCGGTAGTGGAAGAGGAAGCCCCGGTTGAGGAAGAAGCTCCTACCGAGGAAGCGGCCCCAGTTGAGGAAGCCTCCGGCGAGTGTGCCGATGAAGGCGTTCTGTGCATNGGNCTGGTGACGGACGTCGGCCGCATCGACGACAAATCNTTCAACCAGTCCGCTTGGGAAGGCGCGCAGCAGGCCGCTGAGGCCCTGGGCGCAGCCGAGGTAAACTACGTCGAGACCACGAACGCCACCGACTATGCCGCCAACATCGCTTTGTTCGCCGATCAGGGATATGACATCATCGTGACGGTTGGTTTCGCCATGGGCGAGGCGACGATAGAAGCCGCNGGCACCTATCCCGAAATCGACTTCATCGGCGTCGATCAGTTCCAGGGCGAAGCCCTACCGAACGTGACCGGTCTGGTCTTCAATGAGGATAAGGCTGGTTATCTGGCCGGCGTGCTGGCTGCTTCGCTCAGCGAAAGCGGCACCATCGCCTCCGTGCTCGGCACCGACCTGGTTCCCCCGGTCGTCGCTTTCAACGAAGGCTACCTGAACGGCGCGGCCTCGGTTAACCCCGACATCAACATCATCGCCACCTATCATCCCGGTGGCCTGGATGTGGCCTTCACCGACCCCGAGTGGGGCGCCACCACGGCCCAGCAGGCCATTGACCAGGGCGCGGACATCGTCTTCGGCGCTGGCGGCCAGACTGGCAACGGCGCATTGATTCAAGCGGCCGGCAACGAAGGCGTGTGGTGCATCGGCGTCGATACCGACCAGTGGGAGACCGTTCCCGAGGCGCACCCCTGCCTTGTCTCGAGCGCCATGAAGCTCATCACCCCCGGAGTCGTTGACCTGGCGACCATGTCGAACAACGGCGAATTCCCNGGCGGCAACTTCTTCGGCGCGGTGGGCCTGGCTGATTTCCACGACCACGCCGACNNGGTTCCGCAGGAAGTTAAGGACCTGCTGGACNCCACCAACGCTGGATTGCTGGATGGTTCTATCTCCACCGGTTACAACCCGGGTGGGTAATCCACCTCTATAACATTGGGCGCGTCGCGGNNCCGCGNCGCGCCNTTTAACATCATCTTGGTGTGATGTATGAGAATGTGCGACGTATCCGTTCCGGTGCGTCGCACATTGTCTAGGAGTCGGCTATGACGACGGTCCCAGCAACAGAGCCCACCGAGAATCAAGGCATGATGAGGTTGCGACGAATCTGGCGCAGTGTGAGCGTTCCCCTCGTCGCCGTGCTACTTGGCCTGCTTATCGGCGCCATCCTATTAATTGCCTCCGGCTCTAANCCCATCGAAGCGTATAGTGCGTTGCTCAAAGGCGCTTTCGGCACGCCGGTTGCCATCCAGCGCACGCTGGANAAGGCGACGCCACTGATCTTCAGCGGCTTGGCGGTCGCTTTTGCGTTCAAGGCCGGTCTGTTCAATATCGGCGCCCAGGGGCAGTTGTTGATCGGCGCGGTCGTCGCCGCCTACGTGGGTTTCTCGATCGAGGGCTTGCCGGCGATCATCCACGCGCCGCTGGCCGTGCTCATCGGCGGGTTAGCCGGCGCGCTGTATGGCTTTATCCCCGGCGCACTGAAGACCTACACCGGTGCCCACGAAGTGATCGTGACCATCATGCTCAACTACGTGGCGATCAATATCACCGATTATCTGGCTGATGGCCCCTGGAAAGACCCCTCCCCTACCAATATCGTCGCCCGCACGCCCAAGATTTTCCCGACGGCTGAGTTGCCGATTATCGGCAATGTTCCTACAGGATTTATTCTGGCGCTTGTCGCCGCAGTCATCGTGTGGTGGCTTTTATATCGCACAACCCTGGGCTATGAGGTGCGGACGGTGGGTCTAAACTCCAGCGCCGCGCAATATGCTGGCATCCGCGTGGCGCGCATGATCATCCTGACCATGATGATCAGCGGCTTCCTGGCCGGCACCGGCGGCGCGGTGGAGACACTGGGCATCAACGGCCGGTTCCAACCGGGATTTAACACCGGCCTGGGCTTCGACGGCATTACCGTCGCCTTGCTGGGCAAAACCAACCCGTTTGGCGTCATACCGGCGGCGCTGCTGCTGGGCGCCATGCGCGCCGGCTCCAGCCAGATGCAGTTCAGCGCAGGTGTAGCCAGTGAAATCACGGACGTAATTACCGCCTTTATCCTCTTCTTCGTGGCCGCTGACGTCATCGTCAANAAGCTCATTCGTCAGCGCGGAACCGAAGACGATCGCGTCACTCTGAGTTCCGGGTGGAGCGGTCATTAAGATAGATTGGGAGAGCATGCTATGGAAATGACTGCACCCCGGCAAGCAGCATCGACAAACTGGTTCGTCAAGAACAAGTGGCTCGTTCTGATTGGCGTCATCATCGTTGGCTCCGTGCTCTATGCCTACGCCACCAATGCGGTTGTGACGACGGCCGTTCTGGCCTCCACCATCCGCCAATCAACCCCGCTCATTCTCGGGGCCCTTTGTGGTCTGATCGGCGAGCGTAGCGGCGTCGTCAACATCGGTATCGAGGGGCAAATGTTGATGGCCGCCTTTGCCGCGTTTTTGGCCAATGTCTTCATCGGCAATCTATTTCTGGCGACGATCGTCGGNGCGCTGGCCGGNGCGCTGATGGGCCTGCTGCTGGCCTGGATGGCCGTTTCCCTCAAGATGGACCAGATCATCGGCGGCACGGTGCTCAACATTCTGGCGATTGGTATCACCGGCTACTTCTACGTCCCCGGCCTGACGACGCAGGGCAAGCTCTCGCCGCTGCCGNTGGGGCCGCTGGCCGATATCCCGTTGGTCGGGCCGGTCTTCTTCCGCAACGGGCCGNTCACTTACCTGGCCATCATCCTCGTCTTNGTGATGCACTACGTGCTGTTCTACACGCGCTGGGGCCTGCGCACCCGGGCGGTAGGCGAGCACCCCAGCGCGGCCGACACGGTCGGCGTCAATGTCTACAAAATTCGTTACATCAATGTTATCCTGGGCGGCGCCTTGGCCGGGTTGGCCGGGGCATTCCTGACACTGGAAGGTGTGGGCACATTTGAGCGAGGCATGACCAACGGACGCGGATTCCTGGCGCTGGCGATCATGATCATGGGCAAGTGGACGCCGCTGGGATCGTGGGGCGCAGCCTTATTGTTCGGCTTTACGTATGCCATGCAGACCCAACTCCAGTTCTGGGGCGTAAACCTTCCGCCGCAATTCATCGGCAGCATGCCCTATATCCTGACCATTCTCGTCCTGGCCGGATTTGTGGGACGCTCCCGCGCCCCGGCCGCCAGCGGCGTGCCCTACGAGAAAGAAGGGTAACACCTTTTTCACGCCGGTTATTAGCCAAGACAAAGGCCATTGAATGAACGGAAATAATATCCAACGCGTCGAAGAAGCTCCCATCGTCCTGGAGGCTCGCGGCATCACCAAACAATTCCCCGGCGTGCTTGCCAATGACCGGATCGACCTGACCTTGCGCAAGGGCGAGATTCTGGCCTTGCTCGGCGAGAATGGCGCGGGCAAAAGTACCCTGATGAACATCCTCTACGGACTCTATCACCCCGACGCGGGCGAAATCTGGATCAAGGGGGAGAAGGTAACGCTCCACAGCCCCGGCGATGCCATCGCCCGCGGCATCGGCATGGTCCACCAGCACTTCCAGCTTGTGCCGGTCATGACTGTGGCCGAGAACGTCATGCTGGGCGCTGAAGTGACCAAGGCGGGCGGCTACATTGACAAGCGGGCCGCGAACCGGCGCGTGCGCGAATTGTCGGAGAAATATGGCCTGGAAATCGACCCTACCGCCGAAGTAGACGATTTACCGGTCGGCCTGCAACAGCGGGTGGAGATCATCAAGGCCCTCTATCGCCACGCCGACATCCTGATCCTCGATGAGCCGACAGCCGTGCTGACGCCGCAGGAAGCAAACGAATTGTTTGACATCATGCATGAGTTGACCGAGAAAGGCGTCTCGATCATCTTCATNACCCACAAGCTGAAGGAAGTGCTGGCGGTGGCCGACCGCATTGTCGTNCTGCGCGGCGGGCGGAGCGTGGGCGCGGCATCCCCCAAGGAGTCGACCGAGGCCAGCCTGGCGGAGTTGATGGTCGGCCGCAAGGTTATCCTTCAAGTCGACAAGGACGAGGCCAACCCCGGTGAGAAGGTGCTGGAAATCAGGGATCTGGAAGTATTGGACGACCGCAAACAGTTGATCGTCAAGGGATTGTCGCTGGAGGTCCATGNCGGGGAGATNCTCGGCGTGGCCGGCGTCCAGGGCAANGGNCAGCGCGAATTTGTGGAAGCGCTGACTGGCTTGCGGCCNATTGTCAGTGGCAGCATTCACATTGCCGGNGAAGATTCCACCCTCTACTCNCCNCGGCGCATTACCGAGCTGGANGTGGCCCACATTCCCGAGGATCGTGAGAAGCANGGCCTTGTCATGCCTTACTCCGTCGCCGAAAATATGGTCCTTAACCGCTATTATCGGAATCCGTTTTCNAAAAATGCCATCATGAANCGGCAGGCGATCGCCGAAAACGGCGCCAAACTGGTCAAGCAGTTCGACGTCCGTACGCCTTCGATCAATACCCACGCCGGCAACCTGTCGGGCGGCAACAAGCAAAAGGTCATCGTCGCCCGGGAGTTTTCACGCCCGGTGAAGTTGCTTATCGCCAACCAACCGACGCGCGGCATCGACGTCGGCTCCATCGAGTTCATCCACAACCAGATCGTGGCCCAGCGCGACGCGGGTGTTGCCGTTCTGCTGGTTTCGGCCGAACTGGACGAAGTGCTGAGCCTGGCCGATCGCGTGGCCGTCATGTTCGACGGCCGGATCGTCAAGACCTTGCCTATCGAGGAAGCCACCCGCGAACGCGTCGGCTTGCTGATGGCCGGCTCTGAAGCCTGAAATCGAGCCGTAGACAATAGCCGCCAGTTGCGTTATACTTCCGTCACGCTATGAGAAACGCGATGCGAGATCTAACCATTCAGAATTTCCCCCCGCCGGCGGACGATACCAAGCCCGCGGCATCGAGCGATAGTTAACCCGCTTCGCCAACAAGCAAACAGTGGGTGAGTCGCCCAGCCGCATCCGCCGGCTGGGCTTTTTTATTTGTATTTCACACCAGGCAGAACCTGTGAGCGCGGAGAGTTGAACCATGATTGAAGATGACATCCTATATGTGACGCCGGAAGGCTTGCANCAGATGAAAGACGAATTGCACAACCTNAAGACGGTTCGTCGCGAAGAAGTTGCCCAGAAGCTGGAAATCGCCATCAAACAAGGCGATCTGAAGGAAAACGCCGACTATCACGACGCCAAGGAAGAACAGGGATTCATCGAGTCCCGCATTCGCCAGTTGGAGATCATGCTCCACCAGGCCAAGGTGATCGAGAACAACGGGCCGTCGAATATCGTCCGTATCGGCAGTACGGTCACCGTCTCCGAGGATGGGTATGACGAGATGGAGACATACACCATTGTCGGCGCGGCCGAAGCCGACCCGACCAAGGGCCGCATCTCCAACGAGTCGCCCATCGGTAGCGCGTTGTTAGGGGCCAAGAAGGGCCAGACCGTCAGCGCCCAAACACCCGCCGGGCAGATCCATTTCACGATCCACGATATTTCCTGATGCGGCCGGGCAAGGGCGCGCTCCCGAAGCAGCCCGTCATTCGTCGCCCTTGCCCAACGCACTAACCGAGCAATCATCGGATCTAGCGCCGCCATGAACGAAATCCGCACCGTCGAAGCAAGCGACTACATCGGGCAGTATGCTCATCTGAAAGGGTGGCTGCACAATGTGCGCCGTCTGGGTGGCGTCAATTTCATCGTCCTGCGCGACGGCTGGGGCACAATNCAGGCCGTCACCGAGGATGACGCGGATCTGGCGCCGATAGCCGATCTGGCCCTCGGTACGGTGATCCGCCTGAGTGGTCTGGTGGTCGCCAACGCGCAGGCGCCCAATGGGCTGGAATTACAGGAGCCGCGGATCGAGGTCATCACGGCTGTGACTGACGCGCCGCCGCTGGCATTGAACAAACGGCGNCTGAACGCCGCNCTGCCCACGCTGCTCGATCACGCCGTCGTCGCTAATCGCCATCCGGCGCGGCGGGCCGTGTTCCGGCTGTCTTCCGGCGTGATGGCCGGCTTCCGCGCTACTCTGGCGGGTATGCACTTCACGGAGGTGCAAACGCCGAAGATCGTCGCCTCGGCCACGGAAAGCGGCGCGAACGTGTTCAAGCTGGACTACTTCGGNCGCCCGGCCTANCTGGCCCAAAGCCCCCAGTTTTACAAGCAGATCATGGTCGGCGTCTTTGAGCGCGTGTTCGAGGTCGGGCCGGTCTTTCGCGCCGAGCCCCACGACACTGTCCGCCACATTAACGAGTACGTCAGCCTGGATGTGGAGTTTGGCTTCATCGAGAACCACTTCACGGTCATGCGCCTGTTGCGCGAAGTGGTCGCCGGTATCTTCACGTACTTAATCGAGCAATACCACTCTGACTTGGCATTGCTCGAGGCCAACCTGCCCATCGTGATGCCCGAAATACCCCATATTCATTTTGCCGACGCCCAGGAGTTGATCCTGAGCCGTCACGGCGTGGATGTGCGTGGCGAGCCTGATCTGTCGCCTCAGGACGAGCGCTGGCTGGGNGAGTGGGCGATGGAAGAATATGGCAGCGATTTCCTGTTCGTCACCGGCTATCCGATGGTCAAGCGGCCTTTCTACACCCACCCCNACCCGGCACGGCCGGAATACTCCAACTCGTTCGACCTCCTGTTTCGCGGGACAGAGCTGGTGACCGGCGGACAGCGGCTACATCGCTATGAGGATTATCTGGCCGCTCTCGACCGGGCCGGATATCCGCGGGAGCCATTCGAGACCTACCTTGAGGCATTTCGCTATGGCATGCCGCCCCACGGCGGTTTCGCCATCGGCCTGGAACGGCTCNTGATGCAGCTACTNGGCTTNCCGAACCTACGCCTGGCGACCTTGTTCCCGCGCGATCTCAATCGCGTCGCGCCCTAGCAGGCGGCCTCGTCACCCACGCCCTTACCCTCATTCCATAAACAGCGGAATGCTGTCTGCGCCAGCCTCAGTCGTCAGACGTNGTCCCGATTCCGGGTTATAGACGCCTAGTCTCATCTCAGGCGTGGTCGTATCGACCGCCAGGAGTTGCATGACGATATCGTCTGCCTGCCAGTGCTCCGCCGGCGCGCCGAGGCGGTCGTCCTGTGCTACTGTCTCCCCATCAGCCCCGACGGCGTGAAGGAAAAGGCGCAACGGCTCGCCGGGCGGCGCGATGACCCGCCAATAGGTCACGATCTCGCACAGTTCTCCCATCTGGCAGCCAGAGATGACGTCATGGCCCAGATACAGCAACGTTTCGCCAAATAAGGCCTCGGCGGGCGTAGCCGGCGCGATGGTGGGCTGGCCCGGCATTTCATACAGGACAAAATCGCCGCGTTGTTCCGCCCACGCTGCAACAAGCTGCTGCAGGGGTGTGGCCAGCGGCAATATGGTTGGTTTCGCTATGCGAATAGGCTGGCCGTCGGGCGAATTGGGCACGATGAGGCTTTGAGTTGGGTCAAAGTAACGCAGCGACAGATCATCCCGGCCCAACGTCAACGCCGTCGTCGGCGGATCCATCGTCTCCGGCGTCCAGCCCCCCACGGCGACCGGGCCGGATGCCGGGCTTTGGTCCAGATACGCGGCCGCCTCGGTCAGGGCCGCCTGCCATACAAAGCGGACCTCATCGTTCGCCGGCCACACGCGCCACAATCCGGCGTAGCTGATCCAGGCCGAAAAACCCAGAAGTGCCCCCAAGCCCACGCTCACGAGCCTTGTGCCTAAATCTGTGGATAACTTTTCCCGTAGTGTGGATAAGTAGGGCATGCTGTGGATAAATACGAGCGGGAACGCCATCAACACCGGTAACAAGTTAATGATCCGGATGCTGCTGGGCGCATCGATGGTGACCAGGCTGGGAATCACCGACGCCGCCAGCCACAACAGCAGAAAGGCATGGCGCGGGTCGCGCCACCACCATAGGCTGAGAGCAACGCCGGCGTAGAACAGCAAGCCCAACACGGGGTCGAATACGGGTTGCCCGGCAATGTTCTGCCGCCAGAGCGGGTCTCCCTCAACGCCAAACATACCGGCGATCCGGATCGCGTTTTCCAGCACCGGCTTCACGTCACCCGCTATGAGCGCGCGCAGTGGCGCGTCGACCTCGGCGATGCGTTCCTCGGCGCCGGGGTTGGCGAGTAGATACATGACCAACGGCGCGGCCACCATGAGCAAGGCCAGCCAGAACAGGGCGATGCCGCGCCAATGGCGGCGAAACGTAACGCGGTGGAACAGCAGCAAGTAAAGGGAGTACAGCGCGAAGAAGATCGGCACGGCCCGCGCCGCCATGTAAGTGTGGAGGCTCAGCCCGGCAAACACCCCGGCCGCGAACAACCACCGCATGCCGGTTTCATTGGCAACGGCCCTTCCTTCAAACCCCTTGCTCCCGACCACATCTGCCTTAGCCGGGAAGGCCCGCCACCACCAGTACGCCGCGAGGCCGGAAAAGACCGGCAGCGATATGGCCCGCAATGCCAGACGGCTATAAAACACGGGCCAAAAAAGGACCGCCAGAAACGCGGCCGACCACAACGCGACGCGTACGCCGAATAGCCGCCGCGCCAGCGCGTAGCTGACCGCCACTAGCAGAATCCCGAAGTAAGCCGAAGGCAGGCGCAAAGCGAGGGCATGATCGCCGACCAACGCCCCAAAACCGGCTTGCAGATAGTGATAGAGCGCTTCGTGCCCGTAGGCCTCGGTGAAGTAGATGGCGTGTTGCCCAGCGAGGATATCCTGGTTAATCAACCAGTGGGCGACTTCGTCGTGCTCCAGGCCTGGCGGCGTCGCGCCGCGCGGGGTGGGGAAGTTGTCGAGGCCGATGAATCTGAAAGCGGAGGCAACCAAAAGGATGAGGACGAGGAGCGCCAGCGACCGATGACGAGGCCAGGGTGCAATCCGGGCCGATTGACTCGTCCCGCTGGATGGCCGGACCTCAGACGAAGGGCCGCTTGCCATGATCTAGGCCCACCCCAGCCGGCGTGTCAGCGCTCCAGGCAATATCGCCTTGATGGCCTCGCGCTCGTCCGGCTCGATGATGCGCAGCACGATCAGTCCGGCGCCATAGACAAAGATGCCCAGCGCGAGGGCGACGATCAAGTGCACCTGATAGCCCAGCCACATGACGCCGAGCATGATCAGGGTCAAAAGCGCCGGCCGCGCCGCCAGATGCAACCAGTCGACCCCCGCGCCGCGCTTCCGCAGGAAGTAGGCGAAGATCACCAGCAGGACAAGCTCCGACAGGATGGTAATGATACCGGCGGCCACAAAGCTGTAGCGGGGAATGAGCCACCAGTTAAAGAGGATGTTAAATCCGACGGCGACGGCNAACGCTCGNGGTTGCACCCGCTCCATGCCCAGCGCGATCAGCACGTAATTGGTGACNCTATTGAGCCAGCCAAACGGGATCGACCAGATGATGATCTGCAGGGCAATNGCGCCCTCGGGCAGAAACTCCGCGCCGCCCAANAANCCGATGAGCGGGGTCGCNGCAAAGGTCGTCAGAGCGGCGATGGGCAGCGCCAGCAANAGCATCAACTTGAGGGCCATGCGATACATGCGCCGGGCCGTCGCCATGTTCTCCGTGATNGCNCGNGANATGATCGGGAACAACGCCANNGTAAAGAAGGACGGGATAACTTGCAGGGCATTGAACCACTTCCAGGCGCTGTTGTACCAGCCGACCACNGTTTCGCCGTTCGGCAGCAGTTGGCGGAGCAGCAGGACGTCGATGGAAATGAATATCGTCTGCAGCAGGTGAATCAGCATCAGGGGGAAGCCGAGGCGCAGCATACCCCGGATCATCGAGCGATCCAGCGTCCACGGGCCGTGCAAATCGAACCGGCGAACGGCCATAATCGCCAATATCGCCAGCGTGATCAGATTCACGAGGATCGAGACGCCGGCCAGGCCGACGAACCCATATCCGGCCAGAAGCGCGGCCACCCCCAGGCCGACCTTCAGGATGGTCGTCACAGTGGACATCGCCGCCGGCACCTCGGCTTCTTCATACACGTAGAACAGACCGGACACTCCCAGTGCCAGGCCGGAAAAGACCATGCCGATCATCATGAAGAGAATGGCGGTGATCTCGGCCGGGGAGAGGGGATTGGCCCCTTGCGCGGTGATGGCGATGTAGGCGATGATCGGCAGCGCGCCNATAAAAGCCGTGAAAACGCGCAAGACGCTGGAGTTCAATAAAAAGCGCCCGGCCAGTCCCCGGTTCTGCGACACGTCGCGAATGAGCAGGATGTTGAGGCCGTAGTTGGCCACGATCTCGAAAATGCCAGCCGTGGCGATGGCCGTAGCGAAGCTACCTGCCTCGGCCGGGCCGAGCACGCGCAGGTAGTACGCGGCGAAGACNAAATCAATGGCCTTGTTGAACAAGTTAAGCGCCATTGGCGCAGCGCTATTCTTGGCTATACTGCGCGTCGTGGTCGCGGCGGCGTCCGGCCGGTAGAAGCGCAGCCAGCCCCACACCCCAGCCGCGAACACCAGCAAGATGCCCCCCATGAACGACATCAGGCCGCCGAGCTGGAAGCTGCGCGGGCTATAGCGATAGCGCACGGTCCACTCGCCCGGCTCCAGGCGCACNCCGCGNAAGATGGCGTTCACGCGGGCGATCTCGACCTCGCTTTCCGCGTCCTCGTCCGCGCCGGCCGGCCGCAGATAGGCGCGCCAGCCGGGGAAGAACGAATCGCTCAATACCAGCCACGACGGCTCAGTCACCGACACCGTGGCGACGACCTGATTGTTCGTCGCGCTGTCGATCGTTGCCGCCACCGGGTCACCAGGCTCGGGCGCGGCCGAAAGAGGTTCGGCCGATTCCAGGACGACGTAGTAACGCGGATCGAAATCGGACAGGGCAGCCAGCGCGTCGGGGACATGGACCTCCGCCGTGGCGGGCAGCGCGAACGCGCGCGGGGCGGCGGCCAGGTTCTCGTAGATGGTCACGCCCTCCCCGGCCCAGACTTGCTGCAATTTGGGCGAGGCCAGCGGTTCGGCCGAAATGATGTACTTCACCGCCAGCGCGTCCAGCAGCGGCGAATCGACGGCCGCCAGAGAGCCGAGCGGCTGGATGCGATTGAACGGCAGGCCGTTTTGCGTCTCGATGGCGGCCATGTAGTCAGTGTACTGCCTGGGGATGATGGAGTCGTAGCCGCGGATATCCGGCAGGTCGTGGTGCCAGGGGGTGTTGGCGTTCAGCGTACCGGCGCCGCTGGCGTCATAGGTCGTCAGGCGCCACTCTCCGGGTTGTTCGGCCAGCCAGCGAACGGCGTCTGGTGTGTAGTCGAGCAGCGCCGGATCAGCCGCGGCGTTGAACCCCACGCTGGCGATGAAGAGGTCCAGGATGATTAAGGCGCAGGCGGCGATGACCCAGTGGCGCGTCCGACGGGCCAGAAAGAGCACGACACCCGACAGGATAAAAAGCCCACCAAGCACGAGCAGTTGCCAGAACAAGTAACCGAAGAAGGCCTCGGCCGACGGGAAAGCGTAGGCAGCCCCGGCCAGGCCCAGGAAAACGCGCTCAATCAGCGGCCGGAACGCGTCGTAGAATATCCAACATGTGAGGGTGCCGATCAGGATAACGAGTCCGATCAGCATCACAAACGCAGCTGCCCATGAGTGCCTCGCGTCCCTGCGCCCCTGCTCCCCTTCACCCTTCCTGTCCCCGACCGCAGCAAGACGCTCTGTCCCAAACCCGGCCAGCACGGCCACCGACAGCGCCAGCGGGAACACCCAGCGGAAGGGCGTGTGCAACTGGTCGATGAACGGCAAGCCGTAGTAGAGCAAGGCGTAGAGCGGCGTGCCGAAGATGAATGCCAGCGAAAACAGCGATATGCCGGCGAAGAACCCGGCCCGCGCGCGGCCGAGCGGGGAAAGGCCCCCCCGTCGAAAGAGCGCCACGAAGCCCAGCCCGACCAGCAGCAGCGGCAAGATGCCCATGTAGGCCGCGCCTTCGACGTAGTTCTTCGTGCCCCAACTGGTCGTATACGCGCCATAGGGGTTGAGCTCGCCGAAGTGATTCAGCTCGACCGGGATCAGCTCGCCGGAAAAGGGATCACGGATGGCGTGGTCGGTCGGGTTGCCGAAGAAGTCGGGCAGCAGGAAGGTGATGGCGTTGCGCGGCGGGAAGGCCCAACCCCGCACTTCCTCGAACGAGGCCGAGCCGGCCCGGAAGTTCACGCGCCCCACCTCAAACAATGGAATCAGCTGGATCGCGCCGATGAGCAAGCCCGTAGCGACCATCGCCCCCAGCCACACAAAGGCGACGGACGAGCGGCGGAGCAAGGCAGAAGCGTCGAGATCGGGCGCGCCGGAGTCCCGGCCCCTCGCCCGCGACTCGTCCCGCGCGATCTTGAGTTGCGTCGCCACGCGCCAGAGGGCATACAGGCCCATGACCAACAGGGTGTAGTAGGTGAATTCAGCATGCCCGGCCAGGATCTGGCAACCGAGAGCCACGGCCCCGGCTGCCGCCCAAAGGACGGCGCGGTGTCGGCGCTCCGGCGGACCAAAGACGGCCATCACGATTCGTTCGATGCACCCCAGCAGCAGCGGCAGCCAGACCACGGCGGCGGCGATCATCGGAAAGACGGCGGCGCTGATGACCAGGAACTGCGCCCCCTGATAGACGAA
>JAACJX010000406.1 GCA_014237545.1 Ardenticatenia bacterium
CCGCGTGCTGGGGCTGTCCTTCAGCGAGATCAACAAATTCGTCATCCTGTTCCTGACCGGGACGATGACGCTGGGCACGCTGCCGGCGCTCAATGCCGCGTTCCGCATCCTCATCATGCCCCAGGGCATCCTGGGCCAGGCGTTAGGTATCGCCGCCTTCCCCACGCTGGCGGCGCTGGCCGCCCGCTCGGCCCACCGCGAGATGCGCCAGATCCTCGGCGACTCGCTGCGGCTCAGTCTCTTCCTGGGGCTGCCGGCCACGGTGCTGCTGATCATGCTGGCTGAGCCGTACATCACGATCTTGTTTGAGCGCGGCCTGTTCGACGCCGAAGCCACGATCCTGGTGACGGCCGCGCTGCGCTTTTATGCCATCGGCCTCATCGCCCTGACGGCGATAGAGGTCATCGCCCGCGCCTTCTATGCCCTNAGCGANACGCTGACGCCGGTGCTGGCCGGCGGCGCGCAAATCCTGGCCATGTGGGCAATGAGCCTCTGGTTTCGCGACGTGGTGTTTCCGGCCCTGGGCTGGCTGCCATTGGGCGGGCTAGCGCTGGGCTTCAGCCTGTCGAACCTGATCGAAGTCGGCCTGCTGTTGTGGCTGGTGCGGGGCAAGCTGGGCGGGCTGAATGGACGCTCGCTGCTGTCGGGGCTGGCGCGGATGGGCGCGGCTTCACTGGCAATGGCCATCGCTGTGGCCGCGGTGTTGTGGTGGATTCCGGCCGCGGCCGTGTGGGCGCGGGCGCTCGTCGGCACGGCCGCCGGCGGCGCGGCTTACCTGTTGGTCGTCTGGCTGCTGCGCGTCGAGGAATGGCAGCGGTTCGCCGGCATTTTGCGCCGCCGGCTACCGGGACGCTAAGGAGTGCGGTGGGGCAATGGGATTGTCCCGGCTTGATCGAACGTGGCAAACAGGCAATAAAAAAGGCCCACCGGGCCTTTTGTTCGTTATTGCATGAGAGCGACGCCGCGCCTAGTTGCCGGCCGAGACCGCCGCGTCGTTCATGGTGGCCGACGCCTGACCCATCAACTCGCCGTTGACCCAAACCTCTAGCGAGTAGCGACCCTCGGCGAAGCCCTCTTCGGGACTCAGGTAGATGTAGCCCGGGCCTTCGTCGCCGTAGGCCCACAACTCGTTGCCGCCGTCGATGACCTTGCCGTTGTGGCGCCAGACCCAGGACCAAGCCATACCGTCGACCATATCCTTATAGTCAAAGGTGGCGTAGAGGGTGTAGAACCCCTCGCCAAAGACACTGGTGGGATTGATGGCTTTGTATTCGTCGGTGACGGTGCTGGAGAGAACGACAGTGCCCAGTTCGGTGGTTGTCTTCAGATCGACCTGCGGCTCGACCTGATCGTAAGCGGCGGGGAGCTCGGGGACGAGCGCCGTGGCCTCATCCGCGTTGAGCAATACGTTGGCCACGCCACCACTGCGGGTCGTGGCGGCGCCGGCCGTGGCGTCGGCCGTGGCCCGTTCGGCCACAGACGGCTGGGCCATAAGCTCCTGGATCTCTTTCGTCGCCGGTTTGGCGCGGGTCAGCAGCGCCATGCGGACGGTGGCGTCCTCAGGCGTGCGCCAGCCGTAGACACCGACCCCGGCCGATAACAGCATGAGGACGATGAACACCGACAGATACGACTGCATCTGCTTGGCGGCCTGTTGGCGCATAAAAAAGTAGGGCGACCGCTTGGTGTCACGCCAAAGTTTCATGGACACCAAAAGGGCCATGAAACCCAGCACCAGCAGCAACCCTAATAGCCAGGGAAGTATTGTTCCAGACAGCAATAGATCGAGATTACTCAAACAGTTCCTCTTCCAGATCCGTGCACATTATAGGAAAACGGATCGAANATCGCAAGTCATAGGGCGGCTCACAGGCCCCGGAAGCCCNTGAATGCCCCTAAAGTGCCGCCAATTTGCCTCTACAANGGGCATTTATGAGCGCCGGATTAATGGNNCGCATCNTGGCTATNGGCCTTNTCGNCTTGCCGGAAGCCGCGGAATTCGTCGCGGCTCANCCATTCATCGACCGATTGGGCGACCGTCANCTCGCCGCGGAGAATGCGCTCGCGGTAGTTGGCCGACCAGCGCGTGCGCACNTCGGCGGNCATGCGGAATTGCACGAGCGACAGTTCCGCCTCCGGCCCGACGCCATCCATAAAGCCCGACGCGAAGTAGTCGCGCTCGGCCGCGGCGCGNTCGTAGGCCACGCGCCGGATGTCCGCCCGCCAGCCCCGGCCGCGCGTCCAGGTCAGACGGCCATAGGCGGCGCGGCCGTCCCCGTCGCCGGGGATGCCGACCGACCCGACGTTGACGACCAGCGTCTGGTCCAGCTGGCGCACGTGGGGCACGTGGGTNTGGGCGGTCACGAATACGGCNGCGCCGGTGTCGATGCGCTGCCGGACAGTCTCATCNGTCGTAAAGGGATAGACNCCGGCCCGATTGCCCAGCAGCGTGCCGTGCATGGCNGCCAGCGTCGAGCCGTCGGGCGCGGTCCAGTCCCAGCGCTCGGGCAGATTGGCCAGGTCGTCTACCTGGCCNTTGAACTGCTCNTAGGTCCAGCGGCTGACGCGGATTAGCTCGTAGGCCGGGCCGTGGCGCGGCGTGGNCGGGTCGCGCCACTCGGTGACGTACTCCTCGTGATTGCCGCGCAAGACGCGCCAGCCGTCGGCCTGCCGCCGGTGGGCGACGTAGCGCCAGCAGGCGACGTTACTCGGCCCGTCGTTGACGACATCGCCATTTACCAGCACCGTGTCGGGCCGCCATGTGTCGATGTCGGCCGCGGCCGCTTCCAGCGCGGGCCAGTTGCCGTGGATGTCGGAGAGAATCGCTATTTTCATGAGTGACGANTGACAAGTGACGAGTGACGAATGACAAGCCTTCTGAACTCGTCACTCATCACTCGTCACTATCCTTGCCACCACGGCTTGCGCTTCTCGAGGAAGGCGCTCATCCCTTCGCGTCCCTCGTCGCTGGCGCGGCGGCGGGCGATGGTCTCGGCGGTGTAGTCGCGGGCGCTCTCCTTGGGCCGGTAGGCGACGGCGCGGATGAGCTCCTTGATGGCGGCTTGCGCGCCGGGGGCGGCCAGCAGCAGTTGCGCGACCCGGTCGGCCACGGCCGCGTCCAGATCCCCCTCGGCGACGACGTGGTGGACCAAGCCAATGGCCTGGGCGCGGNGAGCGTCGAACCGCTCGCCGGTCAAGAATAGTTCGCGGGCGTGGCTGGGGCCGATGCGCGACAGCACGAAGGGGGANATGACGGCCGGGACAATGCCCAGCCGGGCCTCNCNGAAGGCAAAGGTNGCCCGCTCGNCGGCCACGACGATGTCGCAGCAACTGACCAGACCCGCNCCGCCGCCGATGGCCGCGCCGTTGANNCGGCCGACGACCGGCTGCGGGCAGCGGTCGAGGGCCAGCATCAGGTCGAAGATCGCCTGCCCGTCGGCCACGTTTTGCTCGAAGGTGTAGTCGGCCGCGGCGCGCATGAAGGCCAAGTCGGCTCCGGCACAAAAGGAGCGGCCGTTGCCGGTCAGGACCACGACGCGCACGTCCTCGCGCCCNGGCAATTTGGTGAAGACGCGCGTCAGTTCGCTCATGATGGCCGGGTTCATGGCATTGTGCTGTTCCGGCCGGTTGAGCGACACAGTCAGCACGCCGCCCGCGAGAGAGGTGACGACAGCCTGGTTATTCTCAGTCATGGTTGATCCTATCATGGGGCGCTGGATGCCGGAGGGATGGGGCCGGAGGCAATTCGAATCGTTGCATAGCAGGGAATTTATCGCCCACCCGCCGGGTCTGGGCACAAAAAAGTGGGGCGGAGGCGGCACTCAGCCACATCCGCCCCATTCTTTGAACATCGCGCCATTTTGGCGAGCGCCGCGGCNCTACATCGCCTCGACAGACTGCGANCTGGCCAGGGACTCCTCCGGGACAAGGCCGTTGTCTGGAGGCAGGTCGTTCATCAGCTTCTCGAAGGCCGCCCGGTCGAGCGTCTCGACATCCATCAGCGTCGTCGCCAGNTGCACCATGCGGTCATGATTTTCCTCGATGACTTCCAGAGCGCGAGCGTAGTTCTCTTCCAGGATGCGCTTGACCTCGGCATCGATGGCCTGGGCCGCTTCTTCGCTGTAGTCGCGGCCGCTGCCGAAGAAACCCATCTCGCGGCCGACGAACGGGCTGCCCGAACCGCCGCCATAGGTCGGCAGGCCGAGCTTGTCCGACATGCCGTACTCCATGACCATCGCGCGGGCCAGGCGGGTGGCGTTCTGCAGGTCGTTGGACGCGCCGGTCGTGATGCGACCGAAGAAATGCTCCTCCGACGCGCGGCCGCCCAGGGCCATGGCGATCTGGTCATCGAAGAACTCGCGGCTGTAGAGAGCGCGGTCTTCCGGCAGTGACATCACGTAGCCGCCGGCCCGGCCGCGCGGCACGATGGTGATCTTCTGTACCGGATCGGTGTGGGTGAGGAAGAAGCTGACGACGGCATGGCCTGCCTCGTGGTAGGCCACGGTCATCTTATCGTCTTCGCTCATCACCCGGCTCTGGCGCTCCGGCCCCATAACCACGCGGTCGAAGGCGTCCTGGAACTCCAGCAGGCCGATGGTACGCTTGCTGCGGCGGGCGGCGAAGATGGCCGCCTCGTTGATCAGGTTCTCCAGGTCGGCGCCGGAGAAGCCAGCCGTCAGACGGGCAACTTCCTTGAAGTTAACTTCGCTGGCGATCGGCTTGCCGCGGGCGTGGACCTGCAGGATCTTCTCGCGCCCGGAGATGTCGGGCAGGTCGACGAAGACCTTGCGGTCGAAGCGGCCGGGGCGCAAGAGGGCCGGGTCCAGGATGTCGGCGCGGTTGGTGGCGGCGATGACGATGACGTTGGTCTCGTTGTCGAAGCCGTCCATCTCGACCAGGATCTGGTTGAGCGTCTGNTCGCGCTCGTCGTGNCCNCCGCCGAGGCCCGCGCCGCGCTGGCGGCCGACGGCGTCGATCTCGTCGACGAAGACGATGGAGGGCGCGGCGGCCTTGGCTTTCTCAAACAGGTCGCGCACGCGGCTGGCGCCGACGCCGACAAACATCTCGACGAATTCGGAGCCGGAGATGTGGAAGAACGGCACACCCGCCTCGCCGGCCACGGCGCGGGCCAGCAAGGTCTTGCCCGTTCCTGGCGGGCCGACCATGAGGACGCCCTTGGGAATGCGCGCGCCGACCTGTACGAACTTTTCCGGCTCGCGCAGGAATTGCACTACCTCGGCCAGCTCCAGCTTGGCTTCCTCGACGCCGGCCACGTCATCGAAGACAACGGTCGGCCGGTTGGCGTCGTTGAGATTGCGGGCGCGGCTGCGGCCGAAGCCGAAGATGTTGTTGCCGCCGCCGCCCTGCATCTGTCGGAAGCCGCGGGTGAAGATCCAGATCAACAACAGGACCGGGCCAAGGCTGAGGACGATCGTGATCAGCGTATTCCACGTTGATTGATCGCGGACGACCAGGTTGTTGTTCAGTTCTTCGGCGGAAATGCCGTAATATTCAAATGTCTCGATCAGGCTNTCGGAGGGGGACTTGACCGCGCCGAAGGTGCGGTCATCATCGAGCGTCACCTGCAAGCGGTCGCCGGATACAGTCAGTTGCTGCACATCGCCGGCGGCGATGAAGTCAGCCATTTCCTGGAGCGTGATCTGCTCCGGCCCGCTGAACCGGCCGCTGAGCCAGAGCTGTAGCCCCAATATCACCGCAAAGATCGTGATAATCCAGACCCAGGTTGGAATCGAGGGTCGGTTATCGTTCGGTTGTTCATCCATAATTTACACAACTCCCGCAAGCAACCGGCATCTCCACTTCTTAAAGTAAGGCGGCGCGAGCTTGACTCGATTTCGGCAGCGGTCTGATGACGACGCTGGCCGGTTGGCGCCGACAATCATGTCTCAGGGAATGC
Source organism: Ardenticatenia bacterium (assembly GCA_014237545.1). Lineage (GTDB taxonomy): Bacteria > Chloroflexota > Anaerolineae > Promineifilales > Promineifilaceae > Promineifilum. Next base: position 5,918 of record JAACJX010000406.1, read on the forward strand.
TCGCGCCNCGCTGATATCCTTCATTATATTATGGTAGCTTACCAATAATCTATAGGAACCGCGTAAGTATTTAACAATGGGTTAAGCAGGTAGCCGCCAGCGCGGCGAAACGCCTNATTCAGTGATTGTACGACTATCGGGCAGGGATTCAAACGAATGGCGCGGCAAGCATTTACGCTGATAGAANANANNANAGGAGAATCCNCAGATTTCGCAAGATTGAAGAAGGCGCGGCGCGTGAATAGGCCGNNANTCTNGGNCCAGAGGGTCCGGCAACCGGNANCAATGGCGCTTGTTACCGGCTTTCGCCAAGAAGGGCTATAGTTAGAAACTATGGATTTACAACACGTCATTGAGGTGGCCGAAGCCACGGCGCGCGCCGCCGGCGCGTTGTTGATGGATGGCTTCGGTAGCGAGATAGAGATACAAACAAAAAGCTCGGCCATCGACTTTGTCACCCAGTACGACCTGGCGGCCGAGGCTCTCATCCTGGAGCGGCTGCAAGCCGCCTTCCCTGACCACGGCCTCATCGGCGAGGAAGGCACGGACGAAACGGGCCGCCAGCCCTACACCTGGTATATAGACCCGCTGGATGGCACCAACAACTTCTCCCACGGCTTCCCCGTCTTTTGCGTCTCTCTGGCGCTCTACGAGGGGCAAACGCCGCTGGCCGGCGTCATCTATGACCCGACGCGCGACGAGTGCTTCAAGGCCGCCGCCGGGCAGGGAGCCTGGCTCGCCGCCCCCGGCGGCACCCGACGCCTGCGCGTCAGCGCGACCGATACGCTTGGCCAGGGCCTGTTGGCCACCGGCTTTCCCTATGACGTCCATACCAGCCCGCTGGACAACGGCGCTTACGTCGCCCGCTTCATCAAGCGCGCCTTCGGCCTGCGACGGGCCGGCTCGGCCGCGCTGGACATGGCCTACGTTGCCGCCGGGCGGCTCGACGGCTACTGGGAGTTCAAGGTCAGTCCGTGGGATGTAGCCGCGGGGATCCTGCTGGTGTTGGAGGCGGGCGGCACGGTCACGGCCATCGACGGCTCGCCCGTGGCCCTGGCCGAGAAGTTGCACGTCCTGGCCGACAACGGCCTGATCCACGAGGAAATGCTGGCCGTAATCCAGGCGACGATGGAGGCCGAAGCGGCCCTTGCCGAGGCGGCCCCCGCGGCGACATAAATCCAATGCTCCCGGCAGACATCGGTATCCGCAACGAAGCTATCTACGAAGCGTGGCGCTCGTTCATTGAGACAGGGCGGCTCGACGCGATCGAGGCGGCGCGGATGGACCCGGCCATCGTTCGCTCCTGGCGGCGCTGCGTCAACCGCTTCAACCCGCTGGTGCGGCCGCGGGTGGCTCCCATCAGCCCCAGCGCCCTNAGCTCCATCATGCGCGCCCAACTGGACCTGATCACCATCGCCACACCTTTTATCGAGGACATCTACCAGTTCACCGAGGGATCGAGCTACGCCATCGTGCTGGCCGACGGCGCGGGCTGTGTNCTGTTGGTGGGCGGNGATCCCAAAGCGGTGGCCCACGCGGCCAATCTCGGNTTCCACCAGGGCACCTACTGGTCGGAGAACAACGTCGGCACCAACGCGCTGGGGCTGGTGCTGCTGGAGGCCATGCCCGTGCTGGTGGTCGGCGCGGAGCATTACTTCGATTTCCTCCACAATCAGGTCACCGCCGCCGCGCCCATCCACGACGTGCGCGGGCGGATCATAGGCCTGATCGGCATGGCCGGTCTGCTGGACAAGCCGTCGTCCCACACGCTGGGGCTGGTAATGTCAGCCGCGCGGGCCATCAGCAACCAGTTGCAGGCGAACTGGTATCTGGAAGAGGCCAACCAGCATCTCAGCCAGGTCAACACGATCCTGGGGGCCATCACCGAGGGGGTCATCGTNTGGAACNAGGAAGGGGAGATCCGTCANGTGAACGAACAGGCGGCCAGCATCCTGGAGATCAACCCGCGCAACGTCCTGGGGCGGCCNNTGGGCGACGTGCTGCANCTGCCGACCGAGTTGACNGCGGCCATTGCCNANGGGGNCGAGCTGCACGACGTCGAGTTGAGCTTGCAGGCCNACGGCCGCGATNTGCGCGCCGTCGTCACCCTGCGGCCGATTTACGAGNTCGGGCCNCAGCCGGCCAGCTACGTGGCCCTGCTCAACCCNATCGAGCACGTGCGCCAAATCGCCCAGCAGCAATACGGCGCGCAGACGGGCCTGAGCATCGAAGACGTGCAGGCGGACTCGGCCGGCATGCGCCGCGTCGTGCGCCAG
>JAACJX010000610.1 GCA_014237545.1 Ardenticatenia bacterium
ACCTGAAATTAAACAGCACATCGCGCAAGGCAGTCATTGGCATCATTCTTGTCGTGGCCCTGGTGGCGTTCGAGATCTTCAACTTCGATACGACGCGCTTCGCGCTGAACAGTATCTTGGGCGAGGTCTCTTTCTTCGGCATCACCTGGGCCACGATCTTGGCCATCGCCTTCTGCGCCATCGACTTCGCCGGGTTGGCCCGCCTGTTCACTCCCGAACGCGGGGCCAAAGAGCCGAAGGAGATCTGGTATCTGATGGGCGCCTGGTTGCTCGGCGCGACGATGAATGCCGTCATGACCTGGTGGGCCGTATCGCTGACCCTGCTGAGCCATGAATTCGGCAACGAGGTTCTGGCGCGCGAGACGTTGCTGAAGCTGGTGCCGATATTCGTGGCCGCCCTGGTGTTGCTGACCCGCATCCTGTTCATCGGCGCGTTCACCGTCGCCGGCGAGCACATCTTCGACCTGGCCGGCAGCGGCCGCCAGCAGCCTGCCCCGCAGCCCCAGCCGGTCCGGCAGCAGCCCGTCGCTCTGCCCGTCACTCAGGCCGCCCCCCAGCGAGCGCCGCAGATGACGCTCATTGAGGAAGAGGACGAGTTGCCCGTGCCGGTGACGACCAACCGCGGCCCGTCCGGCCGGCCACACCAACGGCCGTCGATGCCCAGCGCTACCCATCGCATGCCCTCGCCGATGGCTGCCAAGCCGCGCCGGTGAGAACAAGGGCATCCACGAGTAAGAGCGTACTGGTATTTCGAGTACCGGTAATCACGAATCGAATTGAGAAGCCGCGTCGCGAGGCGCGGCTTTTCGTTTGTGATGCTTGTGGCATGACCTGACAGGTTTTCCGAAACCTGTCAGGTCTCTCTTGTGGGGCTATACTGGAGACAAATGAGCAAGCAACAGGTCCAGCAACAATTCGGGGCCAACGCCGCGGCCTACGTCAGCAGCCCGACCCACGCCCAGGGGGCCAGCTTGGCGCGACTGGTTGAACGGGTCGAGCCGGAGCCGGCGTGGCGCGTGCTGGATATCGCTACGGCGACGGGGCACACCGCGCTGGCCTTTGCCCCCCATGTCGCCGCTGTCGTTGGGCTGGACCTGACGCCCCAGATGTTGCCCCTGGCCGCCCGGCTGGCTGCCGATAGGGGAGTGGCGAACCTGACCTTCACCGTCGGCGATGTCGACGATCTACCTTTCGGCGACGGCGCGTTTGACGCCGTCACCTGCCGCATCGCCCCCCACCACTTCCCCGACATCGGCCGCTTCATCGCCGAAGCGGTGCGGGTGTTGCGCCCGGGCGGTCGGCTGGCGGTAGTCGACAACGTTGTGCCCGGCAGCCGGCTGCGTGGAAAAAAGGCCGACCGGCAGCGCGCCGCCGGCGAATACGTCAACGCCTTCGAGAAGCTGCGCGACCCTAGCCATGTCCGCTGCCTGAGCTACGAGGAATGGCTCGACGCGCTGGCCGCCGCCGGGCTGCAAGTTGAGGCGCAGGAGACACTCGACAAGCGTCTGACGTTTGAGACGTGGGCCGCCCGCCACACGCCGGAGATGCAAACGCGGCTGCGGGTGCTGCTGCTGCAGGCGCCGGCGGCCGCAGCCGAGTTTCTCGATCCCCGCACTGACACCGGCCTGACCACCTTTCGCCTGCGCGAGGGGCTGTTCGTGGCGCGGAAATAGCGCGTTCCTGCTGCCTTTGGGTCGCGATAGCCCGGTGGAACAATCCCCACCGGATGATGAATCGCCGCGAAGGCTCTTCTGGAAAATCTGTGAAATCAGTGGATGCTTTCTGTGTCACCCATCGTCCCGGTCGACTACCTGGTTGGTCGCCGCGGCGATCTCCTCCAGTGTCATCTCTCGCGCCCGCTCCAGCCGCTCCACGCGCTTCTGGAACTGGGACAGGGCGTAATCGGTGAAGTCCTCTTCGACCAGGCCAAACGGCACGGTGTCATAGGCGGTAAACACGTCGCCAATGACGCCCAGGGCGGCCGGCAGCAGTTCGTTCATGCGCGNCTCCAGCACGTCCCATAGCGCGTCGTCGGCCGCCACCAGCCGCGANAGCAGGTAGATGCCATAGGCGATGTGGCGGGACTCNTCNTGCTTGAGCAGGGCGATGCCGCGGCGCGTTCCGGGCATCANGTCGCGCCGCTCCAGCACGGTGAAGTAGGCNTGGTAGCCGGTCTCGGCCANCATGCCCTCGACGATCATGTTGTAGGTGACCGAGGCGCGCACCTGGGCCGCGGCCGAGGGGTCGCCGCGCAGGGCATTCAGCGCCGCCGGNAGCTCGCGNTANAACAATTCGTGGTAGCTTGGCGTGTGATAGCGGCTCAGATCGCTGCCGGCGGCGGCCACTTCGGTCAGGAAGCGGTTGAAGAAATCGGTGTGTTTGGCCTCCTCGAAGAGAAAGGTCGTCAGGTACATCTCTTCTTCCACGCGCCCCTCGGCGGCGATGGTCATGATCAGCGGCAGCAGATCCAGAGTGACGGCCTCTTCGCCGGCCTGGAACATGGCCGTCAGACGGAGCAGGATATCCTGTTCGTCGGCCGACAGCGCCNACCAGTGGTGCCGGTCAGGGNGCAGGTCGATNTCGCTCGGGTTCCAGATGCCGAGGCGTTTGGCTTTTTCAAACAGGCGCATGGCGGGCGCGTCGCGCCGCAGGCCGCGGGTCGTTGTCGTGAAGGCGTCGTGGTGGNTCATGGGCCGATTGTAGCACCGTTGGGCCCCAAGCATCACGGCCGGGCGCTCNGGTCTGTCGCGGGCGCGGCGGCTGTGACAGCCGCATGAGAAAACGCGCGCCCTTCCCGGGAGCCATTGCCCCGGCCGCCGGCAGGCCTTACAATGCCTCCGAGCGGCGTCCTCCCATCGCAAACCGCCGCTCAGACCGATTGTGATGGCCCTGGAGGCAAGTCCGTGGAACGCCCGCATCCCATTCGAACGATCATAGCGCTGGCCCTGATGGCCGTGTCGGCCGTGGCTTGCCGGACGGAGGAAGCCGCACCCACGCCCCANCCGAGTGCCGCGGTCGAATTCGCGGCGACTGACCCCGCGCCCGCCGAGCCGACGCCCATGCCGACAGCGGCNACGCCCCCGCCGACCGCCAGCGCCACTGCTCAACCCGCGGCCGCGACCGAGCCGCCGGCGCGCACCGCTGAGGCGATCCTGGGCGCCAATCTCCTGCCGAACCCGTCGTTTGAAGGAGGACACTACCTGCAGCACAATGTCCCCGAGTTGCAATTGCCCGACGGCTGGCGCATTGATTACCAGGAAGGGCCGACCGGTTTCGGCGGGCAAGCGTGGGACGTTTTCGCGCGGCCGGAGACGCGGGTCTTGTCCACTGCTCTGCTGCCGCCAGAGGAGCACAGCCTATACATTTTCGACGGTTCGCAGACCGTGAAGATCTTCANGGGCGGNGGCGCGGTCAGCGCGCGGCTGCTGACCGACGTCGAGCTTCAGCCGGGAACGTACGTGTTCGAGGCCAACTTCTTCGCCGACGTGTTCGAGAAGTTCGTCGACGGCCGGAAGTTCGCCCCGGCCGACCCCTATGCCGCCGAGGCGATGGTGTTTGCCGGGAATGCGGGCACCGGCTGGGTGACCAATGACTACCTGATCCGCAACACGTTGACGCACACATTCACCATCGATACGGCGCGGCGCGTGACCGTCGGCGTGGGCTTCCGCGGCCGCTACGCGATCCAGAACAACGGCTGGTTTGTTGACGACCTTTCGCTGCGCCGGCTGCCGTAGTGCAACTTGTGGCCGCGATCCTGCGTATTGAGAGAGAATAGTATATCGATATGACTTGAACTCCGCGCTGCCCCGGCGGGCGCGGATCGAGTAAGAAGGAGCACTTTGCGATGAGCGACGAAAAACCCATTATCGATCAGTTGAAGGATGAGGAACGCCTCAAGATCGAGATCCCTGTTGAAGAAGAGGCGGGCAGCGGCGGGAAGGCCGGCGCTGAAGCCGACATTGTCGAGGAGTTCAAGCGCCTCGGCCGCCAGTTCGCCGATACGCTGGAAGGCATCTTCACCAGCGAAGAAGCCAAGCGCATGGAAACCGAATTGCGCGCCGGCATGAAGAGCTTCGCCGACGAGGTGGAGAAGGCCTTCCATCAGGTAAAGGAAAGCCCGGCGGCCACCCGTATGAAGGAAGAGGCCAGCTCCGCCAAAGAGCGCGTCGAGACGGGCGACATCGGCCGCAAGACGCAGGAAGGCGTGGTCACCGGCTTGCGCTGGCTGAGCAATGAGCTGGAGAAGCTGGCCGGCCAGTTCACCCCGGCCGAAAAGGGCGANGAGCCCCCGGCCGAGAAATCCCCAACTGAGTAAGTTTAGAACACAGATGACGCGGATTAAACGGATTAACGCGGATAAAAATTCTTATCTGCGTTAATCCGCATNAATCCGCGTGATCCGCGTTCAATTCTTCGATAACACGGCCAAAGCCAGGGCTTCCAGGCCGTCGATATCGTCCAGGTCGAGCCACTGGAGCATGATGCGCTGGACGCCGGCCTCAGCCCANGCGTCGANCTGCTCGNCGATCTCCTCCCCCGTTCCGACGGCCGCGCCTCGCTCCCTAAGCTCAGCGGCCGACTGATTCCGCCCGGCCAGCCACTTCTCGACCTTGGCCTCATCGCGGCCGAAAATCAGCCCCGTCATGAGGGAACGCTTGACCGATCCCAGCTCGCGGCCGGCGGCGGCTAGCAAATCATCGAGTTGCTGGTTCAGCTCAGCATACCGTGCCGGGTTAATATAAACGCCATTCCATTCGTCGGCGTAGCGCGCCGCCAGGGGCAGCGTCCGCCGCGGGCCGTTGCCGCCGATGAGAATGGGTGGTCCGCCGGGGCGTTGCGGCCGCGGCAGGAGCACCGCCTCGCGTAGTTGGTAGTAGACACCGTTGAAGTCGAGCGGCGCTTCTTCGTGTAACAGATGGGTGATGATTCGCACCCCTTCCTCGAAACGGGCAAAGCGCTCCGGCACGTCGAGCAGGTCCCAGCCGTAGTTCGTGTGCTCGCGCTCCTGCCAGCCCGCGCCCAGGCCCAACGTTAGACGGCCGCCGGAGAGGTCGTCCACCGCCGCGGCCATGCGCGCCGTCATCGTCGGCTGCCGAAAGGAGACGGGCGAGACGAGCGGCCCGAATTCGATGCGGCGGGTATGACTGGCCAGCCAGGTGAGCGACACCCACAGTTCGAGCGACTCCTTGTCTGGCGAATTGGCGTTGGTGTAGTGGTCGGAGCGATAGAGGCCGGCAAAGCCCAGTTCCTCGACAGCTGTGGCGATGCGCTGCCAGCGCGCCCAGGTCAGGCCGTTCTGGCCCTCAATCATGATGGCGACTTCCATTAGGTTCTCTCCAGGAACAAAAAGAGCGCCGCTTGTGGCGACGCTCTCGATATTTCAGCTCGGCTCGATTAGGCCGCGGCCTTCTCGAGGTGCGGAAGCACCTGGGCCAGAATGCGCTCCTTCGGCTGCGCGCCGACGATGCGCTCGACGACCTGGCCACCCTTAAAGAGCATCAGAGTCGGGATGCCCACGATGGCATAGCGGCCGGGGACGGCCGGGTTGTCATCCACATCCAGCTTGGCGACCTTCAGGACGCCTTCCTGCTCCGCCGCGATTTCCTTCACGAACGGGGCAATAAAACGACACGGACCGCACCAGTCGGCCCAAAAGTCGACCAGAACGGGGACATCAGACTCCAGCACTTCCTTCTGGAAGGTGGCGTCGGTAACTTCGAGTGGCTTGGCCATTATCAATTATCTCCTTCGAGTTCTCTATTCTTCCTGCATTAATCTTGTAGTTGCAGTTTGCCTACAAGCTAGTAGACGCACCGTTCCTGTTTATTCTTACCTAGAACCATTGGAATCATGTAAGCGTGAGGCACATTATACAAAACCGCCGGTCACTTTGCACCCAACCCAATATACGATTCACCTATGACGTTGATTGGCGCACTTTCGCAGTGCCGCTAAAATTGCGCCCATGACTGATCTCCTCATCCACAATGGCCGATTAGTAACCTGGAACACCCCCAACGAAATCCTCGACGACAGCGCC
>JAACJX010000486.1 GCA_014237545.1 Ardenticatenia bacterium
GTGGGTAAGAAGATTACATCATTGCTGATTTATGAGATAGCTTCTAATAACCATGTGGTTGACCACAAAGTGTGGGCTACCTGGTAAGTAGAGTAATAGATTTCGATGCCTTATGGATGTGCCGGAAGTCATGCTCAGGTCATATTTCGCAAACAGGCGCGCCAGCCAGGTTTTTTTCGGATAAAACAAAACAGGGCAGGTGCTAGGCCTGCCCTGTCGACTAATTCACGATGTTGTTCCCTTGATAGGATCAGGCGGTCTTTTCGACCGGCTTTTCCGCTTCACTCGACACGTCGCGCGGCCCGCGGCGCACCTTCCACAGGAGCAGTCCGCCGGCGATGATCAGGACGATGGGCCACAACTTGCCGACCCACTCCAGCGTGTCCATGAAGACGCCGCCGTAGAGGACCGCCAGCCCGACCAGGCCGATGATTGCTGCCGGGATCAGTGCCCACCAGTGGGTCTCGCGGGCGAAGATGGCCGTCATAATGGGGATGAGCAGCCACCCCGCGGCAAAAACGAGCAGGAACCAGCCGCCCTCATCGCCGCTCAGCCGCTCGCTGAACGAACTGGTGATGAGCGCCGTCCCCGCGCCCAGCCCGGTTAGAATGCCGCCGGGAATGAACCAGCCACCCTCGCGGGTGATAATGCCGACGGCCAGGAAGAAGAGCCCCAGACCGAGCAGCAGGAATGTTCCAAAGAATTCGCCCCACGTATCGGGCACAAATTGGCCGATGAGGGCGACGATGCCGACGAATAATAGAATCAAACCACCGATTAAACCGCCGTTTGCCTTGCGTTCCATGATGGACCTCCGTTGTGTTTCGCCAAACCGGCTGTCCGGTTATCTGCTAGCATCATAGATCGGCCGCGGCCGCGAATCATCTATCGAAAGTCATATTTGGGTCATATTCGAAAACATGACTTGAAAATGCTCAAGATCCTCTAGAGGTGACCCTGGCTTGGTTCCCTGCCACTTGCTACCTGCCACCTGCCGCCATCTGATGACGAATCCATGTCTATCCCCTATAATCCTCTATGTGATCGCCCTCATCCATGACTGGCTCAACCAGTACGGTGGCGCGGAAGACGTGCTGGAAGCGCTGGTGTCGCTCTATCCCGACGCTCCTCTATACACTTCCCTCTACGACCAAGAGCGCATGCCCGCCCACTGGCGCGAGTGGGACATCCGCACCGGNTTCATCGACCGCCTGCCCTTCGCCCGCCGCAAGCANCAGCTCTACTTCCCCCTCTACCCGTTNGCNTTCGAGCAGTTCGANCTGCGCGGCTACGANGTGGTGCTTAGCAACAAGAGCGGCTTTTGCCACGGGGTCATCACCGGGCCGGAGACGATGCACGTCTGCTACTGCCTGACCCCGACGCGCTACGTCTGGCGCTACCANCANTANGCTGAGCGCGAGAGCCTCGGCCGGGCCACGCGNCTGGCCCTGGCCCCCTTCCTCACCAACNTGCGGATGTGGGACCGGTTGGCGGCCGACCGGGTGGACCATTTCATCGCCATATCGGATGAGGTGCGTCGGCGAATCGCCAAGGTCTACCGGCGCGAGGCGACTATCATTTATCCACCGGTGGACGTGGGCCGCTTCGAGCCATCGAACCGGGTGGATGACTACTACCTGTTCGTCGGCCGGCTGGTGCCCTACCGGCGCCTCGATATCCTGATCGAGGCGTTTAACAAGATGGGTCGCCCGCTGGTCATCGCCGGCAGCGGCCGCGACCGCGAGCGGCTGGAAGGGCTGGCTGGGCCGACGGTCAAGTTCCTGGGTTTCGTGCCCGATGAGGAATTGCCCGACCTGCTGGCCCGTTGCCGGGCGTTCATGTGGCCGGGCGAAGAGGACTTCGGCATCTCGCCGCTGCAGGCCACGGCCGCCGGGAGGCCGGTCATTGCCTACGCCGCCGGCGGCGCGCTGGAGACGATCATCACCGGTCCGGCCGAGTCCGCCACCGGAGCGCTGTTTGCCGAGCAGTCCGTTGCTGCTATCATCGAGGCGGTCGAGTCGTTCGATCCGCACTCAGTCAGCCCGGCCGTGGCCCGCCGCCATGCCGAGCAGTTCGACATCGCCGTCTTCAAGCGCAAGATCGACGACTTTGTGATGCAAAAATACGAAGAATGGAACTCCGTCAACTCTGGAACATCCTCCGCCGCCGTTGGGCGCTAGCCCTCATTCCGGCGATCATCGTCTTCGTCGCCGGCGTGGCGACGTGGCGACCCGCGCCGCCGGCCTACAACGCCGGGGTGCGCTTCATCGTCGGCCAGCCGCCCGGCGCGGCCGCGGCCGACGCCGACGAGCAGCGNTACTACAACTGGCTCACGTCGGAGTACATCGTCAACGGCCTGACGGACTGGGTNCGCGGCGGCAAATTNGCCGAGGCGGTCAGCAAGCGGCTGGCGACACAAGGGNTAGATATCCCGCCNGGGGCTATCCAGGGCGGGCTGGCGGCCGACAACNCCCGCAGTATGATGACCATCTCGCTGTCGTCCGGCGACGCGACCCAACTGGAGCAGATGCTCGACGGGGTCATCGCCGTGCTGACCGAGGACAACGCNGCNGCGCTNCCGCAACTGGGNGGCGAGACGGCCGTCCTNACGCAANTGGACGAGCCGGTGGTCAATCAGATCAGCGGCGGCATCCGCAGCCAGCTCGATCTGCCGCTTCGGGTGGCCCTGGCGCTGGCCGCCGGGCTGGGGCTGGCGCTGCTGGCCCATTATCTCGACCCCACCGTGCGCGACCGCGAGGAAGTGGCCCGCGCCGGTCTGCCGCTCATGGCTGAGATTCCGCGGGAGAAAAGAAAATAATCCACAGATTTCACAGATCACACAGATTTAAAAATTCTAGTCCGTGAAATCTGTGAAATCTGTGGATTCTTCTTAATTGAGGTGACATGGAAATAAGCGACTACTTTCGGATATTGCGCCAGCGGGGCTGGCTGATCCTGGTGCTGATGGCCCTGACGGCCGCGGCGGCGTTTGGTTTCAGCAAGATGCAGACGCCCGTCTATCAGTCCAACCTGCGGTTGCTGGTGCAGCCGTCGCGCACCGACTTCGGCCAGGCGCAGGCGGCCAAGACGCTCCTCACCAGCTATGAGCAGTGGCTCTACAGCAGCTATCGCGCGCAAGCAGTCATCAACAACCTGCAACTCGACATGACCCCCGGCGAACTGCTCAGCGACGTGCGCGTCGCCAGCGAC
>JAACJX010000484.1 GCA_014237545.1 Ardenticatenia bacterium
GGGGGGGCCGGGGGGGGGGTGCTTTTGGGGGTGTTGGGGGCGGGGGGGAGTGAAGGGCCGATGGTGGTGGATGAACGGGAGTGGGACTAAAAACGAGGAGTTGCGTTATATAGCTACAAGCAATATAACAACCCTAGGCTTTTGAATAGTTAGAAGGTCCATTTTCCGCTTTATTAAATCGTTCATTCCCACCGGTATCTTAGAATGCGATCGATAATCTGGACAAACTATCTAAAATATCGAGCAAATCTACGTGGATTTGATCTGACAATACTTGAGCAGATTCTCCATCATTCGAATGAGAGATACTTCGATACCGAGACAAGACGAAGAGTTGTTGTTGGCCGTCATGGAACAGGACTAGTCATCGTGCCCTACGACGAAGACGAGGATACTATCATACCTATAACAGTCCATTCGATTAGCAGACAACAAATCGAGTTTAGGCTACGGACAGAAAGGCTCATCCATGAATAAAACAACAATCCGCTACTTTGAAGACGAAGATGTTTTACACATTGTTATCGCTGGTGGTCCGGAAAGCAGAAGCATCGAATTGAGCCCGACAATCACTGTCGAACTGAATGCCAACAACGAGATGATCGGTGTTGAGATTCTGGACGCAAGTTCCTTTTTAAGGGACTCCGTGCTCGAATCAATTCAGGCGAGAACGTTGCAAATTCTGGAAGCAGCTGGGGATTGATCGTAGGAAGGTTGGCATGATATCCGGCAGGCAATACCAGCTCACGAAGCAAGTTGGCGAATACTTGGTTGCTTGCGAACTGGCGCGGCGCGGGTTGCTCGTGGCGACGTTCTCCGGTAATGTCCCCGACTTTGATTTGATTGCTACCGACGGCCGCGGCCACTCGCTCCCCGTGCAGATCAAGACAGCCACGGCCGGGTCGTGGCATTTCAATATTGCCCGATTTGTGGACATCACACTCGACGGCAAACGGCAAATAATCGGTGATAAGAAGCCATTGATCGTCCAAAACCTCATCTATGTCTTCGTAATCGCCGCCACTCAATACGGCGGAGATGAGTTTTTCATCCTCGCCGAGAGTACCTTGCAGGACCTGCTGACCGAACAATATCGCCAATACCTGGATACCCACGATTTCCGGCGACCGAAAAATCATCGCTCGACGCACGCCGGATTTAAGAGTAGCCTCATTCAGGCTTACAAAGACGACTGGGGTACCATCACTACCCACGTTCTGCCTGATTCATCACAGGAACACCACTCCACACATAACAAGTAAGCCCTTACTTGGTAAATTTTCAGACCGCGTTCAGCAATCATTCATGCTGAATGACTAGGGAATAATCATAGACCAACCTGTGCAATACAATTTCACGGAAACACCTCCGCCGTTTGAACAAGTTTATTCATAATGGCGGGGTGTAGCCTTCTCGCAGTAAATAAAAGGTGGCAATCTCACCCCTCAGCTCACCGCCCTCTTCACCAGCGCCCTGATCTTCTCTTCCTCCGCGGCCGTCATCTCCTTCAGCGCGTAGGCCACCGGCCACAGGTTGCCGTCATCGAGCTTGGCCGAGTCGTTGAAGCCGAGCGTCCCATAGCGCGTGTCGAACTTCTGCGCGCTCTGGTAGAAGCAGACGATTTTGCCGGCTTCGTTGGCATAGGCCGGCATGCCATACCAGGTTTTCGGCATAAGGTCCGGCGCGCTCTCGGTGATGATCGCGTGCAGCCGCGCGGCCATGGCGCGCTCCGGCTCCAGCATCTCGGCGATCTTCTCCAGCAACTCGCGCTCGCCGTCCTCGCGCTTCTTGCTCGACCGCGCCTCGGCCTTCAACTCCCGGGCGCGCTCCTTCATCGCGGCCCGTTCCTCGGCCGTGAATCCATCGGACTTCTTGGCGGGCGTTGCGGTGTCCTTCTTGGTGCTCATCGGAAACCTCCACTTAGGGTCTTGAATTTGAGGTGCGGGCCAACGACCAGCGCCTTATATAATACCTTTACCTGGCCGGAAGAAACCTGAGAAGTAAGTTAGATCGTTATTCACCCGACATACCCGAATCAGGTTAAAATAACAGGTAGAGTTCCATCGTTCGCAGGAGTCGCTCTATGAATAAAACCATCATCACCGCCGCCCTGACCGGCGTGCTGACCACGCGGCAGCAATCCTCGGCCATCCCCTACACGCCGGACGAGATCGCCGAGGAGGCCCGGCGGAGCGTGGAGGCCGGGGCGGCTATCGTCCACATCCACGCCCGGCAGGACGACGGCCGCCCGGCCTACGACGTGGAGACCTACGCCCGCATCGACGACGCCGTGCGCGAGTGCTGCCCCGACGTCATCCTCAACTACTCCACCGGCGCGGTCGGCGTCGGCCGCGAGGAGCGCGTGGCCCACATCGCCGCCCTGCGGCCCGACATGGCCGCGCTGAACATGGGCAGCATGAACTACGCCATCTATTCGGCCAAGCAGAAGGCGTTCTACCACGATCACGTCTTCGCCAACCCGTTCGGCGACATTCTCTTCTTCCTGGAGGCGATGAACGCCGCCGGCACGCGGCCAGAGATGGAGTGCTTCGACACCGGCCACATCCATAACTCCACGCCGCTGATCGACATGGGGGTGCTGCGGCCGCCCTACCAGTTCAGCCTGATCATGGGCGTGCTGGGCGGTATTCCCAACACGACCAAGCACCTGGTCCAGCAGGTGGACAACTTGCCGCCCGGCGCCCACTGGCAGGTGATCGGCATCGGCGCGCGACAGTGGCCGCTGGTGGCCGCGGCCGTGTCGATGGGCGGCAACGTCCGCGTGGGGCTGGAGGACAACCTCTACGTCGCGCCGGGGCAGCTGGCGCGGTCAAACGGAGAACTCGTGGCCAAGGCGGCCGAGTTGGTGCGGCTGGTAGGTGGAGAGGTAGCGACGGTGAGCGAGGCGCGGGAGATGCTTCAGCTGATATTGCGATAGCATGGGTTCCGTGCTATCATGGTATGATGATCCACAATTTCAAGGATCAGGCGACTGAAGATATTTTCAACGGTGTGAACTCGGCCGCAGCGCGCCGTGCTTGCCCCAGTAAACTATGGCGGATTGCCGCACGGAAGCTGGACCAGTTGGATTCAATTGACTCTCTTGCAGGGCTTCGCCTTCCACCCGGCAATCGGCTAGAAGCTTTGAAGGGTGACCGGAAGGGTCAGCACNGCATACGCATTAACGAACAATATCGGGTTTGTTTTATCTGGCAGGACAACTCGGCCTACGATGTTGAGATCGCCGACTATCATTAAGGAATTGAACGATATGGTTCGCGTACCTACTCATCGCTCTCCCACTCATCCAGGCGAAATGCTGCTTGAAGAATTTCTCAAGCCAATGGGGCTGACCCAACGCCAACTGGCTGAGGCTATTCACGTACCCTACCAGCGAGTCAATGAGATCATCAACGGCAAACGAGGAATGACTCCGGCTACAGCACTGCGCCTCGAGCGCTTTTTCGGTATGAGCGCCGGCTTTTGGATGAACCTGCAATTGCGCTGGGATCTCTACCATGCGCAACAGAACGAAGCCAAAGCATTAGCTGAAATCCACCCATATGCTGCTGCATAAGTGCAAATTGGATACGCCACAACAGATCGCCCTTGTTTATCGCAAGCTGCGCATCGGCGAGCCAGAGTCCGATCGAGAATACTGGATGTCGCAGCCAACATGTGCGCGTCTAGCCGCGCTGGAAGACATTCGCCGGGAGGTCCATGGCTGGAATCTTGGCGAAGAACCTAGAGTTGAGAAAGTTGTGACAATCATAAAGCGTAATGAGCCTGCTTCACCGGCAATTAGCGATAGCGCAAGTTAATTTTTAACCCCCAGGCGACAGATAGTTGTGACTGCCTTGCTAACCTCCCTCTCCACCCACTCCGACGACTACCGCGCCAACCGCGCCGCCATGCAGGCGCTAATTGACNAAATNAACGAGCGGCAGGCGCGGGCGGCCGCCGGCGGCGGGGAGCGCGGCGAGGCCAAGTTTCGCGCCGCGGGTAAGCTGCTGCCGCGCGAGCGGGTGGAGAGGCTGCTCGACCCGGCCACGCCGTTCCTGGAGCTGTCGCCGCTGGCGGCCGAGGGCCTGTACAACGGCGAGTCGCCGGCCGCGTCGCAGATCACCGGCATCGGCCGGGTCAGCGGCGTCGAGTGCCTCATCTTCGCCAACGACGCCACGGTGAAGGGCGGCGCGGTCTACCCGATGACCCTGCAGAAGACGCTGCGCGCGCAACAGATCGCCTTCGAGAACCGGCTGCCGTGCGTGTCGCTGGTCGAGTCGGCCGGGGCCAATTTGCTCTATCAGGACGAGGTGTTCATCCTCGGCGGGCGGACGTTCGCCAACCAGGCCCGGCTGTCGGCGGCGGGCATCCCGCANGTGTCGTTGGTCTTCGGCTCATCCACCGCCGGGGGAGCCTACATCCCNGGCATGAGCGANTACGTGGTGATGGTGCGCGGCCGGGCGGCCGTCTACCTGGGGGGCCCGCCGCTGGTCAAGATGGCCACCGGCGAGGAGAGCGACGACGAGACGCTGGGCGGGGCGGAAATGCACGCCCACGTGTCCGGCGTCAGCGACTACACGGCCGCAGACGACGCCGACGCGCTGCGCCTTGGCCGGCTGATCCTGAGCCATCTGGGACAGCCCAAGCCGGCGGCGGCTCTGGCCCGCCGCGCCGTGCCGGAGCCACCGGCCCATGACCCCGACGAACTCCTGGGCATTATCCCGGCCGACCCGCGCATCCCGTTCGACGTGCGCGAGATCATCGCCCGGCTGGTGGATGGCTCGCGCTTCTTCGAGTTCAAGCCCGACTATGGCCCGACGCTGGTCTGCGGCCACGCCCACCTCGACGGGTGGCCGGTGGGCATCCTGGGCAACAACGGCGTGCTTTTCGCCNAGAGCGCCAACAAGGCGGCGCAGTTCATCCAGCTTTGCAACCAGTCGCGCACGCCACTGCTCTACNTGCAGAACATCACCGGCTTCATGGTCGGCGTGGAGCACGAGCGCGGGGGGATCATCAAGCACGGCAGCAAGATGCTCAACGCCGTGGCCACGTCGACCGTGCCGCAGTTTACGGTCATCGTCGGCGGGTCGTATGGCGCGGGGAACTACGCCATGTGCGGGCGCGCCCTAGACCCGCGCTTCCTGTGGGCGTGGCCCAACAGCCGCGTGGCGGTCATGGGCGGGGAGCAGGCGGCCGGGGTGCTGGGCATCGTCCAGGCCGAGCAAACGCGGCGACGCGGCCAGGAGCCGGACGCCAATCAGATCGCCATGATGCAAATGATGACGCGGCAGAAGTTCGATCAGGAGTCGTCATCCTATTACGCCACGGCCCGGCTATGGGACGACGGTATCCTCGACCCGCGCGACACGCGCATGGCGCTGAGTATCGGCCTGTCGGTGGCGCACAATGTGGATTATGTGTCCGCCGGGCCGCCGCGGTATGGGGTGTTCCGGATGTAGCCCTATTGCTGAATAATGGGCTTGTAAGCCACTGCAATCCTGAGTAAAAACCTCATCAGCAAAGTGGATAGCCCATCATGGAAGCAACAGATTACCCCACCAACTTATACAAATCAGCCGAGGCGTATGCCAAGATGTGCGATTTCTATGATCGCTCCCTGGCCGCGCTGCCCGTTCCGATGGAGTCACGTTACGTCGAGACGCGCTTTGGCTCCACCCATATGCTCGTGGCCGGCCCGGAAGACGCCGCGCCATTCATACTGATTCAAGGCATGGCCGGCAGTGCCATCCTGTGGCACCATCAGATCGCCGATTTCAGCGCCCGCCATCGCATCTATGCCCTGGACACGGTCGGCCAGCCAGGGCGCAGCGCGCCGAATCCCCCATCCCTGCTTGATGACGGCTACATGAATTGGCTGCTGGACGTGCTCGATGGCCTGGGGNTAACACGCGCCCATCTGGCCGGCATCTCCACCGCCGGCTACGGGATCATCCGCTTTGGCATTCTCCATCCCGAGCGNGTGGACAAGGCGGTTCTGCTCAGCCCGCTGCGGCTGGCGCGGGCCAACCTCAACGGCCGGCGCTGGGTGGGCAATGCGATGAAGNAGGACACGGAAGACGACAGGCTGGAAGATCGGCTGACAGCGCGGGAATTTTCTGTCTCTTCGGGTCAGACGCAGTTCGACCGCCAGTTGGCGCGGGCGATGGCGCTGGCGACGCGACACTACCGGTTAGGCGTGGGCATGGGCATCCCGCCGGAAGCTCCACGCTGGCGCAAATTTGTGGCCGGCAGTCGCGTGTTGTCTACGCTGATGTCGCCACTGCCAAAACGTGAGTTGCGCAAGTTCACCACTCCGGCGCTTGTGGTTATGGGTGAAAAAGAGACGCTCTATAATCCGCAAAAGGCGGCCCGGCGCGCGGCGGAGATGCCTAACGCGCGCGTGATGATCGTTCCCGACGCCGGCCATGCCGCTGTATTTGACCGGCCCGAGACGATCAATCCGATAATCCTCGATTTTCTGACCCATTAGGCCAATTCTACTCACTCATAAATAAAAAGCGCCGGATATTAGATATCCGGCGCTTTATGCAACATATGCCTGGCAGGTGTCTGGCAGAGCTTGCCCGACACCTGTCAGGTTCAGAGAAGAGTAATAATGCTTACGGAACTACCGTAATACGGTTCTGCGGGCCGGGAGCAACCGGCGAGTTGGCGACAAAGTAGGCCTCGAGGGCGTCGGTATCCACCGCTCCACCCAGGCGAGCCGTACCTTCGCGCAGGACGAAGAAGTTATCGCCACCATCAGCCAGGAAGCTATTGACCGTGACACGATACGAGGCGGCGGGGTCTATGACGACTCCATTCAACATGATCGTCGACGGGTCGACTTTGGCGCAAGCACCGCCGGAAGCACTCCATGTGTAAGTGAAGCCCTCAGAAACCTGGAGGATGCGGTTCGCCGTCTGGCCACAGCCTACGAACTGCTGTTCGAGCAATGTATCGATCTGCGCGCCGGTCAGGGTCATCGTCACCAGGCTATTGCCAAACGGCTGGACGGTGAACGACTCGCCATAGGTGACGTTGCCGTCGCCTTCGCCGGCGGGGCCGCTGAGGTAGGAGAGGTCAGCGCGAATGCCGCCGGGGTTCATGAAGGCCACCACGGCGTCGCCGAAGCCAGGATCATCGGTGGCGTCAAGTTGCGCGTCGGCAATGACGTCGCCCAGGGCAGACTCACCGGCGGCATTGGTCGCGCGGGTGATGTCGGCCGTGATCTGGCCGATGATGCGGTTCTCCAACGGCGCAGCGATGGCCTGGTACTTGGCGATGATGTCCGAGATGCGGCTGTCTTTCGCGACGTCACGGGTGACGATCACGTTGTTGACGGCGATCGAGGCAACCTCGCCGGTGGCGCGGGACAGTTCCATGTCGATGTCGGTGACGATGCGGCCGAAGGACATGGCGCTGGTGACGGGACGGCCGTCGATGACNCAGTTATACGCNTGATGGGTGTGGCCGGTGATGAACAGGTCCACTTCGTCGCTAGTGCGCTCGACGATGTCGACGATGGGGCCGGAGATGCCGGGGCACTCGTTGTAGGTACCGGTCGGATAGCCGCCCTCATGAATCAGAACGACAATCGTCTCAACGCCCTGGCGCTTGAGGCGCGGGACCAGCGCGTTAACCGTATCGGCCTCATCGCGGAACTCATAGCCGACGATGCCGGACGGGGTGACGATGCTGGGCGTGCCCTCAAGAGTCATGCCGATGAAAGCTACCTTGGCTCCGGCNAAGGTGCGGATGCGGAAGGCCGGGAAAAGCGGCCGNCCCGTCTTCTCGTTCACCACGTTGGCGGACAGATACTTNAANCGCGCGCCNGAGAATCCATCGCCATCCTGGCATCCATCAATGGGATGNCAGCCACCACGTTGCATGCGCAACAGTTCGGTAACGCCTTCATCGAACTCGTGGTTGCCGACGGCGTTAAAGTCGAGACCCATCTGGTTAAAGGCCTCGATCGTCGGCTCATCGTGGAAGAGAGCCGAGAGGAGAGGCGAGGCGCCAATCATGTCGCCGGCCGAAACCACAATGGTGCGGCTGTTCTCGGCGCGAAGATTGGCGATGTGGGTGGCCAGGTATTCCGCGCCACCGGCGTCGACTGTCGTTACGGGCAAAGTGCCGATTGGCGAGGTCTGGACCCGGCCGGACGAGCCGGACGGCGGCACCAGGTTGCCATGAAAGTCATTCACAGCCAGGATTTGCACCTTGACCGCGCCGCCTCTCACGGCCGAGGCCGGGGATACGGCCACGACAAGAACGACGACAAGCGCCAACAGCGCAAGCAGGGGGACAAACCGACGCAGCTTTGACACGTTCATATATCTCCTCTGTATATTGAAAAAAGTTGAAAAAACAAGCAGGCCGCCGTACCCACTATGACTGCCATCTGGTAGCACGAACCTCAGGCGGCGATCATTCAGGTAGTGGTCTGCCAGGAGCGAATATATCGCCCCATAGCGATCATACTGGTGAATCTTACAAACAGCCTTACGACTTAGCAATTTTCCCGCGGTTTTCATGTTACAGGCAATGTATAGATAGGGAAATCACGTTTCCTACTTTTCGTAACGTTTAGGAGACGGTCGCTCGTTACACTGTCCATTATGAGCGAAAATGCCGTACAATCGTCTTCCCACCGTCTCCTGGCAGCCGCGCGCGTCCTCTGGCTGGTCTATGCCATCAGCATGCTGGTTCTCGCCCTGGCCAGCCTGCCGGGCTATTACNAGCGGGTAATCACCCATACCGTGCCCGATATTGCCTTCGAAATAGGCGAACCNGGCGGCAATGCGTACTATGCCGAAAGGACGGAAGCGGCCGGCCTGTCGCTGTCGCAGTTTTTAACGGCCAATATCACGGCCTCATTGTTCGTGCTCCTCGTTCACTATNCCGTGGCCGGNTTGATTTTCTGGCGNTTNCCCAATAGCTGGTTCGGCCTGCTGACGGCTTTTGTCATNATGATCACCGGCACGGCCGCAACTGAGGANGCGAGTCAGGTCGCCGGGCTGCTGGATCAACTGAGCAAACCGGTTCAACTCATTATTCAACTCGGCGCGCTAATTTGGCCGGTCTTCGTACTATGGCTCTATCTGTTTCCCGACGGGCGCGCCGTGCCGCGTTGGGCGCGCTGGCCGGTGGGCATCATTGTGGGTCTGTTCACGATCCTTATGGCAATGGGCATTCTGGATAGCGTGGGGTTTTTGCCGCCGGCGATCTGGCAGCTTGTGAGTGACCTGAACGAGCAAGCCAATTTTATTCTCTTCCTGGTTTTGCCTGGGTTGGTGCTGGCCCTGGCCTCGCAGATCTATCGCTACCGGCGCGTGTCCGGCCCGGTCGAGCGCCAGCAAACCAAGTGGTTCCTTTTTGGCCTGGGGCTGTTTGTGGCCTTGTTCCCGTTATCCTCGCTGGCGACTTTCGAGCGCTTGGAGGCTATCAGTGGCTCCATCACACTCGTCATCATCCCCATCACCATCGCCATCGCCCTNTTGCGCTACCGGTTGTGGGACGTCGACGTAGTCGTGCGCCGCACAGTGGCCTATGCCGTCCTGACTGGCCTGTTGGCGCTGGTCTATTTCGGCAGCATCGTCGTCCTGCAACGTCTATTGGCTCCGTTCTCGGGTGATTCTGCCCTGGCCACCATCCTCTCGACCCTACTCATCGCCGGCCTATCGCTGCCGTTACGCCGCCGGGTGCAGGAGCTGATTGACCGGCGCTTCTACCGGCGCAAGTACGACGCGACAAAGGTTCTGGAAGGCTTCGCCGCCACGGTCCGCGACGAGACCGATCTGGATGAACTGACNACCGAACTTCTNCGCGTCATTCAGGAAACCATGCAGCCGGAGCACGCGAGCATCTGGTTGAAGCCGACCGCGGTCCACGGATCACAGACTTCTGACTAACTATGGATTATCGTTACCCATGACCCACAGTACTGACCCGCAAACTCATCGCCTTATTCTGGCCCGGCGGGCTTTGATCGCGCTCTGGGCCATCGCCGCCATCGTTGCCCTGGCGCTGGTTCCGGGGGCGTTCGCCGCGACACAGTCCGGCTGGCAGTTCAACGACGTCGCCCGGACAACCAGCGGCCCTTCATACGAAACATTGACGGCCGCCATCACGGGCATCCGCCTGGCGCTGGGCGGGTTGTATCTGGCGACGGCCGCGGCGCTGCTCTCCCGGCGACCGCAATCGACAAGGCTTCTCGCGGCATTGGCCCTCACCCTGGCGCCTTTCGCCTTTGGCCTTTTCGGTAATGCCGGCGCGACCTCCTATCCGACCTTATGGGCCGAGGTTCTGGGCGGTGCTGCTATCGTCTTTGCTATTGGTGGCGCGCTGGCGCTGGCCTCGCTCCTTTTCCTTTTCCCCGACGGGCGTTTCTACCCCACACGGCTTCGCGTCGTTGCCCCGATTGGATTTTTGCTCGTTGTCGCCGGCATTGTGATCGCTTCCATAGTCGAGGAAGGTTGGTGGGTGTTCGTCATNGCCCTGCTCTTCACAGTCCTGTCGGGCGTAGTCGGGCAAGCGCTGCGCTATCGNGCAGCCGCNCCGGCGCANCAGCATCAAATGATNGGNGTTTTCATCACCCTCATGGCCGTGCCGATGTATATGCTGATCAGCATGCTTGCTATCTCGCCTCTATTAACTCTGATTTCCGGTTACACCCTCCTCGCGATGCTGCCACTNGCTCTCTACCTGGCCGCGCGGCGCGGGCTTTGGGGCGAGCCGCCNTCCCCCGGGTTGTTCGTCGGGACAATTGTCCCGCTGACACTCGCCGCGGCCTTTGCGACGGGGCTGTGGTGGCGCGGGAACCAGCCGGCGACATTCGACCTCGCGGCGCTGGAAAGGTCTGAACCCATCCCCGTGCTCCTCGACGCTGACATGGCTATGGACGATATCGGCGCGTTGTTCTACCTGCTCCAGCACCCCGCCGTGGACCTGCGAGCGATCACGGTCAACGGCGTGGCCTTTGCCCACTGCGATGGCGGGGTGCGCAACGCGCTGGGGCTGCTCGAGGTGGCCCGCGCGCCGGAGATCCCGGTCACCTGCGGCCGCGAGGAGTCATATCCCGGGGGCACGCCCGCCCCCGATGATTGGCGCGAGGGTGCTGATAAACTTTATGGCGCGCAGGTGATGACCCGCGACCGGCTGCGGGACGCGCGCCCCGCGGCTGAACTGCTCGCCGATACAATCCGGACCGCGCCGGGGGAGATCGTCATTGTCGCCATCGGCCCACTGACCAATCTGGCCGACGCGTTTCAAGCCGACCCGNCCCTGGCGGGGCAGATCAAGGAATTGATCATCATGGGCGGGGCCGTCAATGCGCCGGGCAATGTGTTTGATAGTGACCCGGCCAATCAAGTTGCCGAGTGGAACTTCTTCGGCGATCCGGTGGCGGCCGGCATCGTCCTGGCCTCCGGCGCACCGATCACGCTCGTGCCGCTGGACGCCACTAACGACGTACCCTTTACTCGCGGCTTCTATGAGCGCTTGCGGGCCAATCACCTCACCCGCCCAGCCGTGTTCCTTTATAATCTACTCTATNTGAACCAGTGGTGGTTCGACGGTGGCATGTACTGGTGGGATTCGCTGGCGGCCACCCTGGTAACCGACCCGGAGCTGGTAACGATCGAGGAGATGGCGCTGGATGTGACCACCGCTGAGGGGCCGGAGATGGGCCGGACGGTCGAGACCCCCGATGGCGCGCCCATGCGCGTGGCCACGGCCGCCGACCGGCAGGCATTCGAGGCTTTATTCCTGGCTGTATTGAACCATGAATGAGGAAACTCTCTNAACCAGGCCTATACCGGTGGCTACGTCCATCAATCAACCCGTTGTCCTGCATGGGGCTTGGCTGCTCGTTGCCCGCCTGGTCTGGATCGTGCTGGCAGTTTTGACCCTTACGATACTGGCAATCCTGATATCCCGCGGGCCTTATTTGCTATTGGTTGAGAACGATATCTCCTTAGCCTACGCCACCGTCCATAGGTTGATGAGCTATCAAACCTTTGCGCGGATCATCCTGGTGGCGCGTTACGCCACACTGGCGACGTATTTGCTGACTGCAGTCTTCATCTTTTGGCGCAAATCAAATGAGGTGATCGGTCTCATCACTTCGCTGATGCTGATGACGTTGCCTTTTCTCTTCAATTTGGGGGGAACGATACCGACGACATCTCGTAACGTGTTGGACAGTCTGCTCATTGGGAGCTGGCCGCTGGCGCTGGTCGGCGTATTTAGCATGTTTATCTTTCTAAACGTATTCCCCACGGGCCGCTTTCCTTCCCGTTTGATGGGCCGGTTGTTTTGGTTGGGAGCGGCGCTACTTGTTATAGCGGCCATCTCAGCCATCATCCTGGACAACGATTCCTTGTCTTACCCGGCAGTGATGGCCGGAGCCGCCGTCAGCGGGTGGATCCTTTTAAGCGTCGTCGGGCAAGTCTATCGCTATATTCGCGTATCAGGGCCTGTAGAGCGCCTGCAGACACGCCTGGTCTTTGCCAGCTTAGCGTTGATAATAGTCTGGGCACTTACTATCTGGAACGCCTCGCCCTTCCGTCTGTATAGTCTGTGGGCCGGCATGTGGGGGTTTTTCAGGATATTCGGAACAGTCCTGGTCCTCTCGTTATTACCCCTATCCATCGCCCGCGCCATCACGCGCTACCGCCTGTGGGACATTGACGTCATCGTCCGCAAGACGCTGGTCTACGCGCTGCTGACCGGGTTTCTGCTGCTGGTCTATTTCACCAGCATCGTCGTTTTGCAGGGCGTCTTCTCGCGGCTGACAGGGCAGGACTCCACGCTGGCAACGATCCTCTCGACCTTGCTCATCGCCGCGCTGTTCCTGCCACTGCGTCGGCGCATCCAGGGTGGCATCGACCGGCGCTTCTACCGGCGCAAGTATGATGCGCAGAAGACACTGGAGCAGTTTGCCCACACCGCCCGCGACGAAACGGACCTGGAGCAACTGACGGCCGAGTTGCTGCGGGTGATCCAGGAAACGATGGAGCCGGAGCACGTCAGTATCTGGCTGAAGCCCGCAGCCAGCCATCACCCGATAACATCCAGCAGGCAAGAAGCGGAGGGGTCTCATCAGAGCGTTGCACCATAACCGATCCCGAGTACAATCCGGCCATATCCACCAACCGGAGTAAGCACTATGGATCCTGAGAATCCGCCCAGCATTGTCCTGCCCATCGCCATCATGATCGCCATCCTGGCCGCCTGCGGCATCCTGTCGCTGGTCATGTTGATCCTGACTGGCGTCATCACTCTCGCCATTTAACCCAACTCTGCGCCGCGCGGCAGGGAGCCTAACGGGAGAACCGCGTCATGAAGTTCGACGTCAGTTTTCTGCAACCGAAGCTTGAGCAAATGCCCGTCCTGGCCGCCGCGGCCGAAACGCTCGGCTTCGACGGCT
Organism: Ardenticatenia bacterium; assembly: GCA_014237545.1. GTDB lineage: Bacteria > Chloroflexota > Anaerolineae > Promineifilales > Promineifilaceae > Promineifilum. The sequence goes on from JAACJX010000484.1 coordinate 13,436, forward strand.
TCTGGGTGGCCGAGACCACGAGCGACCCGTTCCTCAATCTCACACTGGCTGCCGAGCACACCAGCAAGCTGGCNATCGGCACGGCCATCGCCGTCGCCTTCCCGCGCAGCCCGGCAATCCTGGCCTACACGGCNTGGGACCTGCAGCGCTTCTCGCGCGGCCGCTTCATCCTCGGGCTGGGGCCGCAGGTGAAGGCCCACAACGTGCTGCGCTTCGGCGTGAAGTGGGAGAAGCCGGTCAAGAAGCTGCGCGAGACCATCGAGGCGATTCGCGCCTTCTGGGACTGCTGGCAAAACGGGACGCGCCTCGACTACGTCGGCGAGTTCTACAAGCTGGCCCTGATGACGCCGTTCTTCGACCCCGGCCCGATCGACTTCCGGCCGCCGCCGATCTACATCGCCGCCGTCAACGAGCAGATGCTGCGGTTGGCCGGCTCCCATTGCGACGGCGTTCACATCCACGCGCTCCACTCCGTGCCCTACCTGCGCGACGTAGCCCTGCCCGAGATCGAGGCGGGCCTGGCTCGCAGCGGCCGGACGCGTTCCGATTTTTCGGTGAATACGGCGCTCTTCGTTATCCCGACCGACCATCAGGCCGAGGCGCGCGCCGCCGAGGAGCATGTGCGACAACAGCTCTCTTTCTACATGAGCACACCGTCCTACAAGGCGGTGCTGGCGCATCACGGCTGGGAAGCCGTTTCCGACCAGTTAGGCCAGATGGCCCGCGCCGGTGAGTGGGACGCGATGAAGCGGTTGATCACTGACGAGATCATGGACACCTTCGCCGTCAGCGGCCGCTGGGGCGAGCTGCCGGAGATCATCAATGCCCGTTATGGCGACTTGCTGGACCGTGTCAGCTACTACCTGCCCTTCGAGCCGGGCGTCAGCGACGTCGGCTGGCGCAACTCGATTGACAGCTTTAAGCGGGTGATGCACGGATAAGAATTTGAAAGGGAGAAAGGGAGCAGGGGAGCAATTTAATCCCTGCCCCTTGCTCCCTTTCTCCCCTGCTCTCCTGCCTTCGCGGCAGCCATAAGGACGACAGGAATACAGTATGTTCTCCTACTTCACAGCCGAACATGAGGCTTTCCGGCAGACAGTGCGTCGCTTTGTGGCGACGGAGATCAATCCNCACGTCGAGGAATGGGAAGCGGCGCGNATCTGGCCGGCCCATGACNTGCTNAAGAAAATGGGCGACATGGGCCTGCTGGGTCTCAGCTATCCGGAGGANTACGGCGGCGGCGGCGTTGACTACTGGTACAACACCGTGATGCTGGAGGAGATTGGCCGGGCCGACTGCGCGGCCGTGCCGATGGGCATCGCCGTCCACACCGACATGGCGACGCCCGCTCTGGCCGAGTTCGGCAGCGAGGAGCTAAAGCGCCGCTTCCTCGCGCCGGCCATCGCCGGGGAGATGGTCAGCGCCATCGGCGTCAGCGAGCCCGACGCGGGGTCCGACGTAGCCGCCATTCGCACCCGCGCCGTGGCCGACGGGGACGATTACGTCATCAACGGCGCGAAGATGTGGATCACCAACGGCACGCAGGCCGACTTCATCACCCTGCTAGCCCGCACCAGCGGCGACGGCGGCTTCCGCGGCATGTCGCTGATCATCGTCCCCACGGACACGCCCGGCTTCAGCNTCAGCCGCAAGCTGGAGAAGCTGGGCAACCACGCCAGCGACACGGCCATCCTGACCTTCGAGGACGTGCGCGTGCCCCAGGCCAACCGCATCGGCGAAGAGGGCATGGGGTTCATTTTGCAGATGAAGCAGTTCCAGAAGGAGCGACTGGCGGGATCGCTGATGAGTACGGCCGGCATGGAAAAGATCGTCCGCATGACGATCGACTACACCCGCGAGCGGCGGGCGTTTGGCCGGCCGTTGATCGACAACCAGTGGATCCACTTCAAGCTGGCCGAACTGCTGACGGAGATCGAGGCGCTGCGCCAGCTCAATTACCACTGCGTGCGCCTGCTGGTGGCCGGGGAAGATCTGACTAAAGAGGTGTCGATGGCCAAGCTGAAAGCCGGACGGCTGGCGCGCGAGGTGGCCGACACGTGCTTGCAATTCCACGGCGGCATGGGGTATGTTGAGGAGTACCCCATGGCCCGCTATTTCCGCGACGCGCGCCTGCTCTCCATCGGCGGCGGCGCGGATGAGATCATGTTGGGCATTATCGCCAAGTACGAAAATATCTTGCCGAAGTGACTGGCGATGAGTGACGAGTGACGA
>JAACJX010000605.1 GCA_014237545.1 Ardenticatenia bacterium
CTGGTGGAGTGCTCCTACGACTGGTCGCGGGAGATCAACTCTACCGACCCGGCCTACTATCGCTGGACGCAGTGGTTCTTCCTGCTGCTGCACCGGCGCGGGCTGGCCTATCGCGCCCCCGGCCGCCAGTGGTGGTGCCCCCATTGCCGCACCATCCTGGCCAACGAGCAGGTTGAGGACGGCCGCTGCTGGCGTTGCGATTCCGTCGTCGAGCGCAAGGAACTGGAGCAGTGGTACTTCAAGATCACCGACTACGCCGAGCGGCTGCTGGCCGGCCTGGAGACCATCGACTGGCCGGAGCGCATCAAGGAGATCCAGCGCAACTGGATCGGCCGCTCCGAGGGAGCCGAGGCCGTCTTCACCGTTGGTATTGGCGCTCGTAGTAGCCGCTTCAGCGGCGTTTCCCCTGGGGAAGCGACTGAAGTCGCCACTACAAGCGACGCGGCCGAAGAGATGATCCCCGTCTTCACCACTCGCCCTGACACGCTGTTTGGCGTCACGTTCCTGGCCCTGGCTCCCGAGCACCCGCTGGCGCGGCAAATNGCCACGCCGGAGCGCGCGGCCGAGGTGGAGGCCTATTTGACCGCCGCCGGGCGCAGGAGCGAGATCGAGCGACAGGCGGCCGACNATGACAAGACCGGCGTCTTCACTGGCCGCTATGCGACNCACCCGCTNAGCGGCGACCCGGTGCCGATCTGGGTGGCCGACTACGTGCTGGGTGGCTACGGCACAGGTGCGGTGATGGGCGTGCCCGCCCACGACGCGCGCGACTTCGCCTTCGCCCGGCGGTATGGGCTGCCGGTGGTGCAGGTAGTGATGCAGGAGAGCAGTGGTCAGTGGTCAGTGGTCAGTGGTCAGTCAGAGNGTGGNGGCGATATGGAGGCANCCTTCGAGGAACCTGGCATCGTCATCCATTCCGGCCCATTCAGCGGCCTGCCGTCGGCCGAGGCATCGGCGCAGATCGCCGCGGCGCTGGCCGAGCGCGGGCGCGGCGGGCCGCGGGTCNCCTATCGCCTGCGCGATTGGCTGATCAGCCGCCAGCGGTATTGGGGCNCGCCGATCCCGATCATTCATTGTCCCGATTGCGGCGCGGTGCCCGTGCCGGAAGCCGAGCTGCCGGTGCTGCTGCCGGACGTGGACGACTTCAGCCCGCCGGGCGACGGCCGCTCGCCGCTGGCCCGCGCCGAGGCGTGGATCAACACTGCCTGCCCGCAGTGCGGCGGCCCGGCCCGGCGCGAGACGGACACGATGGACGGCTTCGCCTGCTCGTCGTGGTATTTCCTGCGCTTCGCCAACCCCCACGTCCACGACCGGCCGTTAGATCCCGAGGCGGTGCTGGAATGGCTGCCGGTGGACACCTACGTCGGCGGCGCGGAGCACGCGGTCATGCACCTGCTGTATGCCCGCTTCTGGACGAAGGTCATCCACGACGCGGGCCTGATCGATTTCGACGAACCGTTCGCCCAACTGCGCAACCAGGGGATGCTGCTGTCGCCCATCGACGGGCAAAAGATGTCGAAGTCGAAAGGCAACGTCATTACGCCCGACGAAGTCATAGCCGAATTTGGGACCGACGCGCTGCGCGCCTACGTCCTCTTCCTGGGGCCGTTCGATGCCAACGCGCTGTGGGACAATCGCGGCATCATCGGCGTGCAACGGTTCATCGAGCGCTATTGGTCGCTGGCGAATGAAATGTCGACCCGGCCCAACAACGGCCACGCGTTCGACGAGGAATTCGAACGCGCCCGCCACAAGATTATTCGCCGCATGACCCAGGACATGAGCCGCTTCCGCTTCAACACGGCCGTGGCGGCGCTGATGGAGTATGTCAATGACCTGTACGCGGCGCGGCCGCGACCCAATCCGGGCCGGCAGTGGCGCGAGGCCATCCGGGCGCTGACGCTGCTGCTGGCGCCGATCGCGCCTTTCGTGGCCGAAGAAGTGTGGCGCGAGGTCCTGCGCGAGAAGAAGTCGGTCCACCAGGCGGAGTGGCCCGCCTATGACGAGACCATGGCCCGCGACGAGGAAGTGACCATTGTTATTCAGGTCAACGGCAAGCTGCGCGACCGGCTGGCGATGGCCGCCGATGCCGATGAGACGGCGCTGCGCGAGGCGGCCCTGGCCAACGAGAAGGCGCGCGCGGCCGTCGGCAAGCGGCCGGTGCGAGAGGTCATCGTCGTTCCCGGCCGGTTGGTAAACGTGGTGACAGAGTAAAACCGCGCCGGTCAGAAAATAAAAAGGAGCGGTTGTTCGCCGCTCCTGAAGCAATACGAATTACGATGTAGGGNCGGGTTTGAAACCCGCCCCTACATAATTGATTACGGGATGCACAGCGTCGTGCCCGCGTAGATCAGGTTCAGATTGAAGATGTTNTTGGCCCGCGCGATGACGAATGGGTCCACGCCGTACCAGCGGCCGATCTTCAACATCGTATCGCCCGGCACCACGTAGTGATTCCAGCGACAGGCGGGCGGCGGCGGTTGCGGCACGGGTGTCGGCGGCGGGGGAGGCGGGGNAGGCGGTTGCGTGCCGAACGGCACGAAGATCGTCTGTCCGGCGTAGATAAGGTTCCAGTTCGTGATCTGCGGATTGGCAGTCAGGATTGCCTGGACCGTTGTGCCATAGCGCTGCGCGATGAGCGACAGGTACTCGCCGCGCTGAACGATGTGATACACGCCATTTCCCTGCGCCTCCGCGGGGCGCGCGGCGACCAGGAACAGCGTCAACACCAACAGGACCGCCACTACTAACAACCGAGCGGCCGGTTTTTCGAAAGACAAGACCGATCTCATGTGACCCTCCACGACTGACTGCGAAAATGTAAATGTGAAACTCAGTGAAGTCACCGCTCGGCAATGGCTGAATCTAGACCCGCGTCAGGTACTCGCCCGTCTCGGTATTCACCCGGATCCTATCGCCTACCTGGACAAACAGCGGCGTCTTCACCCGCAAACCTGTGTCGGTTATAATCTCTTTCGTCGCGCCGGTTGCCGTGTCGCCGGCAACGGCATTTTCGGCCTCAACCACGTCGAACTCCATCGTCTTGGGGAGTTCGTAGTCGATGACCTCGCCCTCATAGGAGAGAAGCTCAAGTTCCATGTTGTCACGCAGGAACTTCGCGTCGCTTTCCAGAACGCTATGGCCGACCTGCTTCTGCTCATACGTGTTCAAATCCATAAACACATAGAACGAGCCATCATCGTATAAATATTGGAACACGCTCTTGTCGAGGCGCACATCGTCAACGCGGTCGCCGGAGCCGAAGGTCACTTCCTTGTTCGTTCCGGTCCGCAGGTCGCGCACCTTGACCCGGATGGTCGCCTTGCCGCGGCCGGGCTTGGTGTGCGAGTACTCAGTTACTTTGAGCAAAGCGCCGTCGTGGAGAAAAGTGACCCCGCGNCGGAGCTGATTTACATCGATCATTGGTAATTATTATACTCCTACATAACAAGACATAATGTCATCTACATCACACAGTTTAGCATAAATTCACTACGCTTGGCAATTGCCTCCAGCAAACGCACGGGGCATTCCCCAAGTGCTTTTGCTCGGATAAAAGATGAACGCGGAGAGCATCGATTACNGGCCGAGCTTAAACTGAGTTTTTCTCAGCGTGCTCCGCGTCGGCCCTCTGTGCTCAGCGTTCCGGTGGCTTATAACTCGAACTTTCTTGCNGGGTGGCCAGATGTAACTACCCCATAATCCGGGCCTTTGTTACAATGTTCACTGAGGTTCCGCAGCATGGCTGAAATCGCAGCATCTACCCAANTACTCTGTCAACAATGCGCGGCTGCCCTGGTGGTCGAGCAAGGCGCCCAGTACGCCACCTGCGAATATTGCGGCACAGTCAACTTCCTGGACAAAAGCCAGTCGGTCTTGCACTATGCCGTCCGGCCCACGATCGACGACACCAAGGCCGCGGCCGCGCTCCGCCGNTGGATGGCCGGTAACCAGACCGTCAAGGGGCTGGATGCCGAGGCCCGCATGGAGTCGCAGGTCTTCCAATATTTTCCCATGTGGCTGGCGCGGACGGAGGAGAACGGCCGGGAGTCCGTCCACCTGAAGCCCGCCGCGGCGCTGTCGATCGTCGAGCTGGGCAATCTGCGCGTGCCGGCTTCTGATCTGGAGCCCTATGACTACGCCCTGGATGAGCAGGCGATCCGCGCCACCGTGCCGGTGACGGCCGTGCGCTCGTGGCTGGCTGAGAACGAACGGATCGCGCCCGGGGCCATACGGGAAATCTCGCTGGTCCACGTGCCCATTTATCAATTCAAGTACCGCTATAAAGAGAACAGTTACACGGCGCTGGTAGACGCGGCCACGGGCCAGGTCTTTGCCGCCATCTACCCGGAGAAGTTCGAACTGCCATACGTCTCCATCGGCGGGTTCGGCTGCCTGGCCTATTTCCTGGCCGCGCTCATCCCTCTGATCAGTTTTTTCATCTTCGACGGCGGCACGGGCGTGGGCATAGGCGTGCTCATTTACATCGCCGTCGCCATTGCCCTGGCTGTGCCCATATTCATCGCCGCCGCTTCCGTCTCGCGCAAGTATTAGCGTTCGAAACTCATGACCACGACGACCACACCCGACCCAGGCCCGCCGCTCGCCCCCCTGCCGGGCGCCGGAGCCAAACCGAAGGAACAGTCACAGGGGTTGATCTGCCCCGGTTGCGGCGGCGTTGTGCCCGTCGCC
>JAACJX010000377.1 GCA_014237545.1 Ardenticatenia bacterium
AGTCGGCGAAGTCGGCCGGATCGCCGGGCGGGCCGTTCTCCTGCCACTGGTTGTCCAGCGGCTCGGCCCAGAACGGCTGCCGGTCGAGCCGCACCACCAGCTTCAGCCCGGCCTTCTCCACTTCGTCGACGATGAAGTCCGGCCGGTACCAGTCGTATTGGCCCTTCTCGATGCCCTCGATATCGCGCCAGGGGAACTTTTGCTTGACCCAGGTGAACCCCATCTGTTTGACCAGGTTCAGATCGCGCAGCGCCGCGTCCTGCTTCCACCACAGGGAGGCATGGATGCCGTAATCGGGCGAGGGAAACGACATCACCACCGGCTCGTCACCCATGAGCGCAGGTTCTTCACCTGCCGGCGCGCAGCCGGCCAGCAGCAGAGCCAGCAGGAGGAGGAGGATGGAGTGGCGCATGGGGGGGGTGGCAGCCAGTGGATCAGTAGGACAGCAGGCCAGTGAATCAGTGGGGCAGTCAGCCAATCCTCTTGACTGTCTTACTGACCCACTGTCTTACTGACCTGCTGTAACCTGATCACGGATTCTTCGGCATATCCGCCACGGCGCCGAAGGCCGGGCGCGGGNTGCCCTGCGTGTCNACGATGCTGTAGGGCACCGGGTCGTCCGTCGGGCCGCCACCCTTGTTGCCGAAGTCGAAGTTGAACAGGAAGGCCAACCACACGTCATCGGACTCGTTCATCTGCGTGAAGGCCTGGACGATGTAGTTGGCCTGGTCCTGCAGCGTGTTGTCCTGGGCGAAGCCAAAGCCCTCGGGGTATTCGGTGTAGCCCTCAGTGGTCGCCCAGCCGAACTCGGTCACGCACAGCTTCATGTTCGGATCGACGGCCTGCACTTTCTCGGCGTAGGTGTTGAGCGTCGTGTAGAAGCTCCACGAGTGGTGGGGATTGTCGAACGGGCCGCGGAAGGTGGCCGTGGCCGCCTTGGGCGAAGAGCCCGTGGCATCATAGGCCACATCCGGACCGATGTTGTAGCCGTTGTGGTGCGCGCCNACGCAATCGGCGTAGTCGAGCATNCCGGCNGCCAGGGCGCGATCCATGTANTCGAAGTCGTCGGCCCAACTGACCCANTCGCCCGTGCCCGTCGGCGACAGCGCGCCGCTGATGACGATGATGTTGGGGTCCTTGGCCTTGATNGCGTCNTGGGCNACCTGCAGGAACCGCACGTAATCCTCGGGGCTGATGCCGTTGGCGCTCGTCCANTCGCGGTCGAGGTTCTGNTCGTTCCAGACCTCGATGGCGTCGATCTTGCCCGGATGGCGGTCGATCATCTCGCCCAGGAAGCGGGCATATTCGTTGTAATCATCAGGCGGGCCGTTCTCGCCGCCCGCGGCGCGGGTCCAGGCCGGCGCGCCGACGACGCTGAGCATCAGGCGCAGCCCCTTGTTATGGGCCTCGTCGATGACGGCGTCGTAAAAGAACCACTGGTCTTCGCCGGTCGCGTCCGGCTCCACCAGCCACCACTGGATCTGGGCCTTGACCCAGTTCAAGCCCAGCTGGTCATGGACGCCGGCCATCGTGTCGGCCGGGTTGCCCACTGTGGCGTTGCCATGGATCTGGACGCCGTAGCCGAATTGGTCGGCCGGGAAGGGGCCGCTGATCTCGGCCAGGTCGACCGGCGCGCCCTCTTCCTGCGGCGCTTCGCCGGCCGGGGCCAGCGTCGGCGTCGGCAGGACNTCATCGGCGATGACCGGNGGCGGCAGCGTGGCCACGGCCGCCTCGACCGCCTCGGTGGCGGCGGGCTGCTCGCTCTCCAGCGGCGCGGTCGGCTCCGGGGCGGCCTCTTCGCCGCCGCAAGCCGCCAGCGCCATCAGAAACGCGNCGAGCAAGACAAACATCAACATGCGTCGTGGTTGCATNGGACTCTTCTCCTCAATCAATGACACGCNATTTATAAAGCAAAGGCAGGCGCGGCAGTCAGCCGCGCCTGCCTATCTTTCAGTGACGCCGATCCTTAACCTGCGATTTGAACAAGTTAAGAAACTTGATTCGACAATTCGTTANTTACCCATCACTGACCGCAGCGTTTCGCACGCCGGGCAGCTGCCGTTGGGCCGGATCATGGCGTAGCCGGCCTGCGGGTCATCGCCGAACGTCTTGAAGTCGACGTTGAAGACGATGATCATGCGCACGCGGCCGCTCTGGACNCCAACGCGAACCGCCTCGGCCAGGTACTGCGCGTGTTCGGCTACCGTCAGGTTGTACGGCGCTTTCCACAGGAAGCCGGCCGGCAGCGAGCCCCACTCCTCACCACTCAGGTAACCGAGTTCGGTGAAGCAGAGCGCGCCCGCGCCTGCGCCCGCATAGGCATTGATCATNCCCTGGAAGTANCGGGTGTANTGGCCGCCCGCGCCGCGCGGGTCGCCGCTGGTGGCCGACGGGGGCATCAGGCCTTCGTTGTAGTGGACGCCGATGCAGTCCGACACGCTGCCCGCGCCGGCGGCCATCATGCCCGCCACGTAGGGCGCGTCATCGCAGCCGGCGCCGCTGCAGCCGCCGAAGAAACCAGTGGGGGCGGGCGCGCCGGTGATGACCATGACGTTCGGATTGGCGGCCTTGATCTTCTGGTAGGCCGGGCGCAGCATGTTGTTGACGTAGGACGCCGGATCGATCTGGCCCAGCGGCCATTCGCGCTCGATNTTCATCTCGTTCCAGACCTCNATGGCGTCCGGNCCCANNGCGGCCACGCCGCCCAGGAAGTTGGTGTACGCCTCGAAGTCGATGCTGCTCGGGTAGAGCTGGCCGGGTATGCTGAGCAGGATCTTCATGCCCGAGGCGTGGGCCTCGTTGATCATGCCGGCGACGGATTCGGGCGAATCGCCCGGACCCCACTTGTGCTGCTTCTTCACCCATTTCATGCCGGCGTACTGCATCGTGCCGGCCGGCATGCCGGCGGCCTGGCCGCCCAGCTCGAAGTTGCCCACGTTGCCCACGGAGGCGACCGGCGGCGGGGCAACCGGCGGCGCGGCGGCAGCGCCTCCACCAGCAGTGCCGCCCGATGAGGCGGCCGGNGGCGGCGCTTCCACGACCGGCAGGCTGGCGGTGCTGAAGCCCGTGTTGACGGTCACCAGCTGGCCCAAAATCCAGCCTTCCTGGCTGCTGGGCAGGACGATGTTGTACCAGCTGCCCGTATCGTTGCGCCCGATCAATTCGACCACCGTGCCCGCGCCGGCGCCGCCGGCAATGGTGCCGTAGGAGATGCCGGGNCCGGTGCGCACGTTGGCCGGCGAGTTGACCACAGCCGTGGCCTCGCCCGGCGCGCCCAGGTTAGCCGAGGGGGCGGTGGCCGCCGGTGGGGGGGNCGTGCCGCCGCCGGACGGCGCGGCCGGTTCGGCCGTCGCTTCAGGCGTCGCGGTCGGCGCTTCGGCCACTTCTTCGCCGCCGACGACGACTTCGATCTGGCCTACACTGGCTGTTGAATCACCCAATACCAGGTCGGCGACGACCAGGTAAGTGCCGGGGTTTTCCGATGCGGTCCAGGTAAAGTCGAGATCGCTGCCCGTCTCGCTGGCAATTACGCTGTCGCTCGCGTCGCGCACGGTCCAGGCGATGGCCGCGCCGCCGGGCTGGGGCGCTTCGCCCTGGCCCAGGAAATTGTTCAGTACGGCGGCATACGCTTCGCCGCTGCCCAGCGTCAGGCCGCGCACGGTCGCGCCGCGCAGGTTATAGTCCGTGGCCAGTCGCAGGCGATCGACGAGCGCCGCCTCGCTGATGAACCACACGGTTTGCTCCTGCCCGGCCTGCTCGAAGGAATATTTGTAGGCCAGCGCGGTGCCGTCCCACTCCAGCGGCGTGGCGGAACCCTCGATGACGACGTTGACCGGCGTCCCCGGCTCCACTTCGCCCGACTCGTCTTCGCTGGCCAGCTGGCCCAGGTTGGCCAGCGCTTGCGTGGCCGGCAGTTCGGTGTAGACGTCGCCGACCTTGTTGACCGCGCCGGCGGTGAGCAGCAGATTNACCTTGCTGCGGTCGACCTGGCCGACGGTCCACGCGACGAGTTGCTCGGCCGGGCCGTTTTCGCCGTAGGCGGTCGGGTCGAGCGGCATCTGCAAGTGGACGATGTCGGCAACGTTGCCCAGCGCGGCCCAGTTCTGGCCGCCGGTGTCCCAACGGTTGCCGACGGGAGCAGGTGTGCCCAATGTGATGGCCAGTTGCAGCCCTTCGGCGTGCAGCGCCTCGGCCAGCCGGGTCACGTACTCCGTGAAAGCGGCCGACATCGCGACCGGCACGCCCTGATAATCGACATGAACGCCGGCATACCCCTCAGACTGGGCCTGGCCGACCAGACCGCTGATCTGGGCGTCTTGCATGGCGGGATCGTTCAGGAAGGCGGTGATGGCCGCCTGGTCGATGACCGCGCCGCGATTGGTAACGCGCACGAAGCGGTTGGCCCCTTCCGGCGCGTCGGCGACTTCGCCCGATAGGCTGCCGCTCTGGTCGAGGACCAGCGGGCCGACAGACGCTTCGCCGACCAGCGAGGTNACGTCCTCGGGCACGGTGTCGTCCGGCGCCACTTCGACACTGATGACCGGCTCGGTGTTGGGGTTGGAGCGCACCAGCGCCAAAGCCGCCGGCAGCGGCGCTTCGGCGGCGACGACCTGCCCGGCGGCGGTGTCTATCTCGCTGGGCACAAGCGCCCAGTCGCTACCGTTCCAGCCGCGCAAGTCAATGTCCTTGAGCTCGGTCACGTCGCTCGGCAGCGGTAGGGCGATCTGGCCCGTGGGCGCGTCGCCGGTGAAGTCGAGGACGTAGGCGTCGCCGACGATTGACTCGGCCGGGAGCGCCGCAGCCGCGGCGGCCAGCGCGCCATCGGCGGCTGTGGCCAGATCGGCGGCAGCCACGCGGCTGATGCCGACGGTCGCGCCGTCAGCGGTGGTCAGGCTGACGCCGTCCGGCAGCTCGGCCGGTGACTCCGCCTCAGCAGTGCCCGCGGGCGTGGCCTCGGCCGTTTCCTGCCCGCCGCCCAGGCCCAGACGCGTGCCGAGCGAGATGGGCGGCAGAAATAGTCCCAAGATGATGAGGGCAACGACGACAACGAAGCCGATGATGATCGGCGTGGAGAGACGCTTGCCCGAATTTGTTTCGTTTTCTTCCATGACTTAAGCCCCTTCCCGGAAAAAATTAGATGGTCTGAGAATGCTCAGGTATGGTGGGATGGCAAAAAGGCGGCTCCTTTACGCAGCCGCCCATCCCCTTTATTCCGGTTAAACAACAGAGGGCATTCTAGCACATGACGGCGCGTGGGCAACCCTCTACCCTCTGTTATAGAGGTTGCGTAGGGTATACATTGATAAAAGGTTAAGCTAGATGAGGGCGAAATTAGCGTCGGGCCTCCACGCGGGGGCGGGGCGCGCTCCGCCAACTTAAAGCTCGCTGGGGGTTCTTGACAGAGGTAGGGCGGGGGTTATACTCATTCGCAATACTGCCGCCGCGCATGATCCATTGCATCAAATCGGCGCGCGTGGGGCGGTAATCGTTGTATACCGAACCCATTATGGGGGGTAGCAAGAAAAGGAGACCAGAATTCTAATGAGTGTAGCCGATATTTTTAATAGCATGCCGGGCCGCTTCCAGGCGGACAAGGCCGCTGATGCCAACATGGGCATNCTGTTNGATTTGAGTGGNGATAACGGCGGGCAGTATTTCGTCAANATTGCCGATGGGAAGCTTGACGTGACCCCCGGCGCGCCCGCGGCCACCCCCAGCGCGACGGTCAAGATGACCGCCGAAGATTTCACGGCCATGTCCAGCGGCACCCTGAACCCGATGATGGCCTTCATGACGGGCAAGATCAAGGTCGATGGCGATCTGAACTCCGTGATGAAGTTCCAATCGTTGGTAGGATTCTAATTTCGACCTGACCTGACAGGTTAAGGTAAGAAAGAGCGGGAGCGACCCCGCTCTTTTTGTTTGACTGCAGCGTTCCAGACGCCCTAGGCGCGGTGGCCCCCGCTAGGCGCGCTGGCTGAAGTAATCGAGTAGCAGGGCGTGGACGAAGGTGTAGCCGCCGCCCACCTTGCGCAGCANGTTTCGCTCGGCGGCCAGGTTGAGAAAGTCGGCCGCATCGGCCGGGAAGTGGCCCTGGTCGTGGAGTATGGCCCGCAAGCGCCGGTGCTGCAGATAGGCCAGAAAGCCGAACGACAGGCCGCAGCCCACGCCCAGGTAGAGCGCCAGCCACAGCAGCCACGCCGCCGCCGGCACCAGCGCCTGCCGCCCCANGACGGCCGCGGCGATGGCGACGGCCAGCGCGCCCAGCGCGAGCNTCGCGGCGACGACCACGCCGGCGACCATGAGCCCATTGCGCCGCGACTGCTCCACCCCCTGGCCGGGTGTCGTCCGCAGCCGCAAATCGCTGCGCAACAGGGCGTTCTCGATCATCGTCAGCACCCCGCCGGCCACAGGCAGCAGCGCCAGCCACGGCGTGTTCGTCCAGCGATCGAGCCAGGCGGCCAGCGCCCCCACCCCCAGCCCCACCACCGCGCCGACGGCAAACCCCAGCGCCGCCCAGGGCCACGACCAGCCCAGCGATTCCACGGTCTCGATGCGAGTGAAGGGCAGCCGCCCGCGCACCAGGAAGCGGCCGGTGATGGCCGGCACGGCCGCGGCCAACAGGCCTATTAGCAGCATCGCCCCCGCCGCGCCCCAGCGATTGAAGAAGAGCAGCGCCAGCGCCCCCGGCAGCGCCGTGGCAGCCAGCAGGCCAAATACCAGCAGGCGCGATTGGCGGGCGAAGCCGCGGCGTTCGTCGTCCGGCAGCCATGACGGCTGCATGTCCTCCAG
>JAACJX010000182.1 GCA_014237545.1 Ardenticatenia bacterium
CAGGCCGACAACCGGCCATCCCAGCGACTGTACGAACGATTTGGCTTCGAGCCGACGGGCCATTCCTATCCGGTCTGGTCTTATTTCCCAAAACGATAGGCTTACCCCACAAATATTCATCAAGGAGGACTGACCAGTTATGGCCCGCAGAAAGCTCGAAGATGAGGAGATTCAAGAGGCATTAGCCGAATTAACCGGTTGGGAAGTGAAAGACGGCAAGTTGCACCGGGAATTCAAGTTCCGTTCGTTCGGCAGTGCCATCGGCTGGATGGTGAGTGTGGCTGTTTACGCGGATAAAAGGGATCACCACCCGGAATGGTGTAATGTTTATAATCGCGTGCGGGTCGACCTGGTGACGCATGATCTCGACAATGCGATCAGCAATCTGGACGTGGAAATGGCCCGAAAGATGAACGAGCTATTCGAAAAGGGATAACGACGATGGCATTCAATCTACGAAACCGCAGCTTTTTGAAAGAATTGGACTTCACGCCGGATGAGTTGCGTTTTCTCCTGAAATTATCGGCCGACCTCAAGGCGGCCAAATACGGAGGGTACGAACAGCCGCGGTTGAAAGGCAAAAATATCGCGCTTATCTTCGAAAAAGCGTCGACGCGCACGCGGTGCGCGTTCGAGGTGTCCGCTTTTGACCAGGGGGCGCATGTGACCTACCTGGGGCCCGAAGGCTCCCAGATCGGCCACAAGGAGTCGATGAAGGACACGGCCCGGGTGCTCGGGCGGCTATACGATGGCATTGAGTATCGCGGCTTTGCCCAGGAGACCGTCGAGATCCTGGCCCTGTATTCCGGCGTGCCGGTGTGGAACGGGTTAACGAACGAGTTCCACCCCACGCAAATATTGGGTGACATGCTGACCATGAGCGAGCATTCCACCAAANCTCTGNCGGAAATCGCCTACTGCTANATGGGNGACGCGCGCAACAATATGGGTAATTCGCTGATGGTCGGCGGCTGCAAGCTGGGCATGGATGTGCGCATTTGCGCGCCGCAGCACCTGTGGCCGGCGGCCGAATTGGTGAGCGCGAGCCGGGCGATTGCGGCCGAGACCGGGGCGCGACTTACCCTGACCGAGCGCATTGAAGAAGGTGTCCATGGGGTGGATTTCATCCATACCGACGTATGGGTGTCGATGGGCGAGCCTGACTCTGTCTGGGAAGAACGCATTCACCTGCTAAAGCCTTATCAAGTGAACGCGGACACCCTGCGCCTGAGCGGGAACTCAGCGGTCAAGTTCATGCACTGTTTGCCCTCCTTCCACAACCGCGATACCAAGGTTGGGGAGCAGATCTATCAGAAGTTCGGTCTGGATGGCATGGAAGTGACGGAAGAGGTGTTCGAGTCGCCCGCTTCCATTGTCTTTGACCAGGCCGAAAACCGCATGCACACGATTAAGGCGGTGATGGTAGCGACGCTCGGCGATTGATAGGGTTGGTTTGCCGATTGTCTCGCTACGATTTGTGCCGCGTACACGCAACGAATTAAAACCAGTTCTTCGCTTGTCTCTGCGATGAAAAAAGGCTCATGGCCTGTCGATTGCCATGAGCCTTTTTCTTGCCTTAATCCTCAATCCGCGACCACTGACAGGCCTCGATGGTTAAGTGTTCTCTAATTCGTAGACTTCCAATATGCTATTCCAGGCAATCTTTCCTGTATCTGCGCCGTCGATAAATTCAGCTATTTCTGACGAATCTTCATCTAGGTTGCCTGTCGCCCCGCTCACATTAACTTTTGCGGTATCTGGTCCAGTATCAACAGTCGTAGTTCTGCGCCCTACCACTAGCAAGTCCAGGTAGAGTTGTTCTTCGTCTAGGAGCGTGGCCCGTAGCGCCGACAGCTTTTTAAGCACGGATTTAGCCGTATGGATGTCGTCCATCGTTCTCTCCTACCTCGCCTGGCATAATGGTGGCTCGCCGACTACTGGAGGTACTTTACTGAAAACGATGGACGCTGTCTGTCACTTTCCTGACATTCGCGGAAAT
>JAACJX010000498.1 GCA_014237545.1 Ardenticatenia bacterium
AAATCGCGTTGATAGCATCATAGTCCCAGCCGGCCGGCTCGCCGGTCGCGGGATCGATGTAGTTGAAGGGCAAGTAGGCGTTCTCAACGGCGACGGTGNTCTCGCGCCCNCCCAAATCAGGCAAATCGCCCGTTTCAGCCGTCTCGCCCGTTTCAGCCGNCTCGCCCGTTTCGGCCTCAGNTGGGGTTTCCGTGGCCTCGGTGCCGCCACAGGCGACCAGCGCCAGCGACATTAGCAGGATGAACAACAGAGCTAACTTTTTAATCCACATATCTCTTCTCCTTCGCAATCACGATTGACAAAAACCGCCAGACAAAGAGAGCCATCCGTTTCGGCTTGATCCGCTGGCTCTCCGCAGCGAAACAGATTTTTAGCATAAATTCGCGAATAGAAAAGGCGTATTTAGTTAAAGCTCTACTGGTTCCTGATTTACGCGGCAATGTTCGGCGTCGATTATGCTCAAAACGCGGTCGACCGCCACCTCTGGGTGACCCTCTGGATTGACCACGCAGTAGTCGAACTCCTGCAAGCGCTTCATCTCCTGGCGGGCCGTGGCGGTACGAAGGGCCATCCCCTCGGCCGTGTCCTGTTTTCGCCGCTGCAAACGGTTGACAAGCCCTTCCTCGGTCCGCGTCGTCAAGAAAACGGAGACCGAATTGGGAACCAGACGGCGGACGGTATGAGCGCCCTGAACGTCGACCCGCAGGATGACATCCCGCCCGCTCGCCAGGGCGTCGCGTATCTGCTGCTTGGGAATTCCCTTGTAGTCGTTATAGACGATGGCGTACTCCAGAAGCTCGTTGGTCTCGATCATGCGGGCAAATTCATCATTGCTGACGAACATGTAATCGATCCCATGCACCTCATCCGGCCGTGGCGGCCGTGTGGTTGCCGTGACGACAAAGTAAAAGCTGTTGGGCCGGCGCTCGATCAGTTTTCGCGCCACCGTGTCTTTGCCCACGCCCGACGGGCCCGACAAGATCAAAAGTAGCGGATAGGTAGTGCAATTGTAAAGACTATCCGCCAGAACATCCTCGTTTTCTATAATTGCGCTTGTGCTCATCATTTTTTGGCGGAGTGACTTGTCTGATTAACGGGCCGCTCCTTATAATGGAGTCATTGTAGCAGCATTTGGCCAAATGGTGAATTNGGATCATTATGCCGATCTATGAGTATCGCTGCCGTCAGTGCGGCAGGAACGCGCGCTTTCGGTTTTCCTTTGCTGAATACGACCAGTCCAGCCCCCGCTGCCCGCACTGTGGAAGCGTGGAAATGAACAGACGCGTCAGTCGCACCATCTTTCTGCGCGCCGAGGAGTCTCGTCTGGATGATCTGATGAGCGATGACGCGCTCGCGGGAATGGAGGACGATCCACGGGTGATGGGACGATTCATGCGCCAGATGAGCCGCGAGATGGGGGAGGAAATGGATGGCGAGTTGGACGAAGTTGCCGGTCGTCTGGAGAAAGGGGAATCGATCGAGTCCATCGAGCAGTCAATGCCCGGCTTGGGAGATACCGGCGGCATCGACGATGCTTCCTAGAGTCACCGGCCCCACGCTTTTACAGATTTGGTCAAAAGCGCGACAGGGACACTACCCGGCCTGTATAGACAGGCGGCCGAGGACGGTCTCACGGATATCCATGGCCACGACCTCCACCGGCCGGTCAGCTGCAATGCGTACCCATCGTCCCGGATCAGCGCCCGCCAAACGGCCGTAGCCCTCACGAACCCGCTCGTGGAAGGCCACCGCTTCCAGATCGAGCCGGTTCATCTCTTCGCCCCGGACGCGCCGCCGGGATAAACCATCCGACACGTCCAGGTCAAGCAACAACGTCAAATCGGGTATCAGCCCGCCAGTGGCAATCTCGGTCAAGGTGGCTAGCATGCTCAGGTCTAGCCCCCGCCCGTATCCCTGATACGCCATTGTGCTGTCGGCATACCGGTCGCACAAGACGACACGGCCGGCTGCCAGGGCCGGCCGAATTCGTTCGGCCACGAGCTGGGCGCGCGAGGCCGAATACAGCAACACCTCGGCTGCCGGCGACATCGCCGTGTTGGCGGTGTCATGCAAAACGTGGCGGATCTGGTCGCCGATGGCTGTCCCGCCCGGCTCGCGCATCACCTCGACGGAAAAGCTCCGGCCGCGCAGATACTCGGCCAGCAATCGAATTTGCGTCGATTTCCCGCTGCCTTCCGGCCCTTCAAAAGTAATGAACATGGCACAATCAGGAGACGTTGCCGTCAGTCATTCCGGGGCGTATTGAACACCCGCACGTGACGGTAAGGCTCTTTGCCATAGCTATGCGAAACAAGATTGGCTTGCCGCACCATCTCATGCTGGTAGCGCCGGATGGCCGAGCCCACCGGGCGCAGGTCCATGCTGGGTGGCCCGGATCGCACCAGGGCAATCGCCCGCTCCGTCTCTGCAATCGCCGACTCAAAAGGGTCAGAGGAAGGGGCCACCTCCAGACCCAACGCTTCAACCAGGAAGCGCTCCATCTGGCTGACCGTATTGGCGCGCAGCACGTACACCGAGACGTTGTGCTGTTCCGCCTCATTGATCAGGCGGCGGCGCTTGCGATAGTAACTCTTCAGCGTTACCAGAACGTCCGCTTCCTCGATCGTCTCGGCGATGAATAGCTTGACGCCCAGGTGTTTGGCCGCCTGATAGAGCCGATTGCGAGCGACCCCGTAAGCGTATACGCGAATCTTGCGGCTGCCATTCCCGTTACCGGCGTTGCCGCCATTGTCATATGCCGGCGCAGCAGACGGCGCGGCGCGGTTGTTGGCCACTTGCTCCACACCCATGCCACCGGCCGTGCGCATCGGGGGCAGATAGGCCGCGCGGCCGCTGTCCTCCGGCCGTGGCGCGCCTTCACCGACAGCCCGAATTTCGCGGCTGCCCCGCCCCTGGCGAACGCCGGGCGCCGTGCCGCGCCGGCCGGTTACCGCCGCCGAAGTGACCACGAGGGATTGCCGCTCGGTGTGTATTACACCCTCCCCGTCGGTGTAGCGTAGTTCCACATGAACCGGCTCACCACGCAACATCGCGTCGACTGAGGTAGTGACGTCGTTATGGACCAGCAGCCGTTGCCGGTCCTGCATTTCGATTAACACGTCAAATGTCGGCGGGGCGCGACGTTCCAGAACAGTCTTTTGCGTCCCGCGGCGGCGAGCCTCTTCGTCGGACAGGGTGACGCTCTCGATGCCGCCCACCAGATCGGAAAGCGTCGGGTTTAACAACAGGTTCTCTAGCGTGTTGCCGTGC
>JAACJX010000611.1:0-462 GCA_014237545.1 Ardenticatenia bacterium
TGCCCAGCAGTTGGGCATGTGGCTGCTGAGCGAGGCCAAGGCCCGCGGCGTGCGCCTGATCAACGGCCGCGTCACGGCCGTCGACACGAGCGGCGGACGGGTGAACAGTGTCACCGTTCGCGCCAACGGCGAGGAGCACGCTATCCAGACCCACGTCTTCGTCAACGCCGCCGGGCCGCTGGTAGACAAAGTTGGGGAGATGCTGGGCGTCGAGATTCCCGTCTTCAACGAACTACACGGCAAGGTGGCCATCAACGACCCGCTGGGCGTCGTGCCGCGCGACGCGCCGCTGATGATCTGGAGCGACCCGGTCGTGCTGCCGTGGGACGACGAGGAGCGCGAGGCGCTGGCGGCCGACGAGGAGACGCGCTGGCTGACGGATCCGTTCCCGGCCGGCGTCCACTTCCGGCCNGANGGCGGNCCNGGNGCGCAGACGCTGCTNNTNCTGTGGACCTACGACGT
>JAACJX010000611.1:467-5568 GCA_014237545.1 Ardenticatenia bacterium
CGNNGNCNGCCGTCTGGCCNNTGCNNTTCGAGCCGGAGTACGCCGAGGTGGTCGTGCGCGGCCTGNCGCGGATGNTNCCCGGNCTGGCGGCCTACGNCGGCAACNTCGGCCGCCCNTACGTCGACGGCGGCTACTACTGCAAGACGCAGGAGAACCGGCCGCTCATCGGCCCNCTGCCGGTCGANGGNNCGTANCTCTNCGGNGCGCTGTCGGGCTANGGCATCATGGCCTCGCAGGCGGGGGCCGACCTCCTGGCCGCCCATATCGTTGGCAGCGCCCTGCCCGAATACGCNCCCGCGTTCGCTCTTAGCCGCTACGACGACCCGGCGTACCGGGCTATGCTGGACAACTGGGATCCGACGACGGGGCAGTTATAACCTTCATGCTACACAGGAGTCACCATGGCAGCAACCTTCGATGAAAATGAGATTCGGGCCGCCGAGCGTGCGTTGACCGCGGCATTGGAAGCGGACGATCGGACAGCCTGGGTGTACCTGTATACGGAAGATGCCATCTTTGTCGGCCCCGGCGCGCCGGCCGTCGAGGGGCGCGCGGCCCTCCTGCAGATGGCCCACGCCATGAGACCCTTGTCGTCGGTCATTCTCACGCCGATCAGAACAGAGGGGGACGGCAAGGTGGCCAGCGTCTATGGCCGAGGGTCGTGGATCAGCGGACGGCCGCCANATGAGGGCGGTCAGACGCGGGTGCGCCTGNTGATCGTCTGGCGCAAGGAAGGAGATGGGCAGTGGCGGGTGGCGCAAGAAGTTATGACGCCCGATGTTGTAGGTTGATCATGCCGCTGGCGACATATTGGCCCATGCGGGAAAACTGGGATCCGACGACGGGGCAGTTATAATGTTCAGGCCGCAGGCATTTGTGACGTTGCCGAGACCCGTCATTGTGGAAGCATGGCTTCGCGAGGAGAGATATGAACCACGAGCACCCAACCCTGGATGTCATTTACGAGAACTGGCGAACCTATAACGACAAGCTGCGAGCAGTCGTCGCGCCACTGACCGACGAGCAACTGCGGNTGCAACCCGCGCCGGGNATGTGGCCGCTGGGGCAGATCCTGCAGCACATCGTCAGCGTCCGGGCCGGGTGGTTCAGTGGCACCCTGCAGGACGACGACGAAGCCATGACGGCCTACATGGAGTGGGGGCAGTACGACTCGCCCTGGCGCGACGCGGNCGANCTGGCGCGCGGCCTCGATGAGACGTGGNTGTTCATCGAAAGCCGCCTGCGGCGCTGGACGGAGGCGGACCGCGCCAAGACATTTCCCGACGAGTGGGACGGCCAGGTNTATGATNTGTCGCGCAGTTGGGTGATCTATCACGTGCTGGAACACGACCTGCACCACGGCGGGGAGGTTTCGCTGCTGCTGGGTATGAACAAGCTGGCGGCGCCGGATATCTAGCGGCCGGCGCGAGCGTAGATAGCTATTCATAATGGCGCCACAACCATGACTGAATTCTGGGAAGCAGCATTTATCGAAAAACAGGAGATGTGGGGGTTTGAGCCGGCCGATTCGGCAATCGTCACCAAAGAGCTTTTTCTGGAAAACGGAATCAACAGTGTATTGATCCCCGGTATCGGCTATGGGAGGAACGCCCGGGTTTTTCGGGAGAATGGCATGACCGTTACCGGTATTGAAATCTCACGGACAGCTATTGATCTAGCCAGAGTTCATTTCGGCGATGATATCCACATCCATCATGGTTCAGTCACCGATATGCCGTTTGATGCAAAGCTATACGGTGGCATATTTTGTTTTGCGCTCATTCATCTTCTGGATGCTCAGCAAAGAGCGAAATTCATCGCCGACTGCTTTGCCCAACTAGCGCCGGGCGGTTACATGGTGTTTGTGACTATTTCCAAAAAAGCTCCGATGTATCAGAAAGGCGCTTGCATAGGCCCAGAGCGCTATGAAACNTTGCCGGGNGTAAGAATATTCTTCTACGACGCCGATTCAGTCAGACGGGAGTTTGGCGCGCATGGACTCATTGACTGCAACGACTTTACCGAGCCGGGCAAACATTCAAATGGCGCGCCGCCGCTCCAGTATTTGATGATCCGATGCCGAAAAGAAAATAACGCCATTAAAGATTCAACGCCCACCGGCGACAGTAACTAGCAGAATCCAATAACCACATGGATACCAACCTGAAAACAAGCCTCTGGAACCAGTATGGCGCCGCCATCGACACGCTCGGTGACGCCATTGGTCTCTGTCCCGACGAGCTGTGGACGGCCATCGTCTGGGCTGATGACGACGACCCGCAGTACGGGCAATTCTGGTTTGTCGCCTTTCACACGCTGTCCTGGCTAGACCTGTTCCTGACTGGTTCCAGGGAGGCTTTCGAGCTGCCGGCCCCGTTCATACGCGGCGGGTTGCCCGACCAGCCGTATACCAGAGAGCAGATCACCACCTACCTGGCGCATTGCCGCGCGAAGTGCCGGGCCACCATCGAGGGTCTGACCGATGAGCGAGCCGGTCAGGTTTGCCCGTTTCCCTGGATGGAGCCGACGTATCTGGAGCTTCAACTCTATTGCATGCGCCACGTCATGGAGCACGCCGGCCAGTTGGGGTACTTCCTCGGCCAGCGNGGCGTGGTGGGGATGGATTGGGTGTCGAAGGCGAGAGAGAGCAATGGCTAAACTGGGTGGCCGGCGTCATGCCGCCTTAGGCGTCAGGTCCTTGTCTTCCATCTCCCAGGCATGGTCCATCGTATGAAAGGCCGTATGCCGGATCAGGTACCGGAGCGGCCATTTCGCCCGGCTACCGGCCATCTTGCCTTCTGAATGGTACTCCCGAATGGCTCGGCAATAGGCGTCGCGATACGCTTGCAGTCCCTCGTCGGTCAGCGTCGCGAAGTCGGGTGGGTCTATGCCGACCCCCTTCGCCCAATCCCACTCGGCCGCCAGCGTGTGATGCACGATCCGATCCCGGTCTCGCCCACCGCCGCGCGGGCCTTTCTGCATCTCGGCCGACACCCGACGGCGCACACCGTCGAAAAACGCCCAGCACGCCTGCATCAGCCTCAACTCGCGCTCCAATTCGCCGGCTGTCATCTCCTGCTTGTCGAAGGTCGAAAAGGCGAACGAAATACCCCAGAAGTCGGTCGATCCCGTTCCCTGATACTCCTCAACGACGTCAATCTCGTCGATGGCCTCAAACGCCGACCCCATTCCAGCCAGCCTTGCCACCGGGGAATAGCGCGGGATGTAGGCGCGCAGCTTTACGATGGCCTCGTCCCCGGTCTTCGCCCCGCGCGATAGGCCGGGCCAATCGGGCGCGACCGCGGCCACCTTCTTGCCCTTCGGTCCAATTTCCAACATCACTCGCAATCGATCACTCATATAGCCTCCTTCATGATGCTGCTCTCCAGTATAAAGCACTCACTGCCATCCCGTATCACCCGCGCCGTCTTTTTTCATGGTTTCTATGGTTGGTGGCCGTTTCGGGTAGTCTGGCGCAGATTGAATGGATGTCGCCGGCGAGAAGTGAAGACGAATACGGCAACCTGTCTGTGGCCGCTCCAACCAAGGTTAACTCTTTCCACCATTTGACCATCGCCCATTGACGTACCGATTTCGTTCCCTCATAATGTTATGGCTGGCTGAGGCTAATTTCAGGGTCTTTGTGCAAGGACGCCTATGTACGATAACATCATTCATAAAGAAGACCCGGAGGAATGGATTTCGGCCCCAACGATACAGAAATGGGGNGGCGTTGCCTCATTNNTGATNGCCGNGGCGCTTATNGTCGCGCCGNTGATCTACCTGACNGGAAACCTGGAAGATCCCGGCGGGCCGATCNTNTACGCCCTGGCCGATTTTCTCTANGGGCCGGNGTTTGCGGTCGCGCTGGTGACGGCGATCTANGNCCTCCGCGAACGCCTCGGCGAACGCGCGCCGCGCCTCATGACCCTCGCGNTGCTGGTGGCTCTGNTCGCGGCCGCCACATTTGTGATGNTTGCTTCCATCCGATCGGCCAANCGCTATTACCATTTGACCCATCCCGACCTGCAACTGCAGAACGCTTCGTTCGTCCTGACCGTTTGGGCTACCCTTGTGGCTGGCATGATCGGGGCCGCCTGGCACTTCCTGGGCTGGGTGTTCCTGCTGGTCGGAGCGGCCGGTTGGACATCCAGCCGCCTTCCCCGTGTCCTTAGCGCGTTGTATTTCGCGGGAGGATTGGTAGCCCTCTTCGTCTACCTCCTTCCTGCCCTGGAAGGGACTGCCATGGTGCTGGGTATGGTCGTGAGCATCTGGCAGGGACTCTTGTTATGGAGAGCCGAGCCGGGCGTCGCTCAGGCTTGACCGCCCAACTGCACACAATTCACGACGCACGCTGACAGACGTGGCCCACATGGGGCCTGAGCGTGTGAGTTGAAAGAGGGGCAACGCGGGAATCTCAGCTGGCGGCCGCGCGATTGGCCAGGCCATCGAGCCGCAACGTGCTCGTTTCATCACGATGGACGCCGTCGCTGCCGACGTGCTTCTCGCTGATCGTCGGACCGTTCTTGATGACGTGAACGAGCGCCATCGCGTGACCCCGCCCCAGCCCGAAATCCTGCTTCAGCCAATCGACGATGACCCCGGCCTTGACGTCAGGCTGATCGTAGCCCTTCTCCTTGGCCANTTCGAGGAACTCATTGGGCGTCTTGCCCGTCTTCANTTCNATGTTGTCGAGGTATGCTTGAAATGACATGCCCGNNAGTATAAACNAANNNCNGCCATTCCGGNNCGCGAGCGTTCCTTTTNTAGNTNTTTTCTATTTATGGCGGCCCGTTCNCGNTCCAGCACATCCNGAGNGCAACGCTGGACGCNNTCCGTGGTTANCANCATTCGACAAAATGGGGAAATTGGGAAGAATACGNCACACCTTATCATTACCGAGGANNTATGACCATCAAGCTCTGTCTCGCCGGNGCGACCGGATGGGCCGGGTCGGCNCTGGCCCGCNATATCGCCCAAACGGAAGATATCGAACTCGTCTCGGCTGTCTCNCGCACTCACGCCGGCCGCATCCTGGGCAACGTGCTGGGCGAGCCGCGCCTCGCCGCGCCCATCTTCGGCACGGTCGAGGAAGCGCTGG
>JAACJX010000571.1 GCA_014237545.1 Ardenticatenia bacterium
AAGGCACTCACTTCGCCAAAGGCAGCATGGCGCCCAAGATCCAGGCCATCATCAACTTCCTGGAAGCGGGCGGCACGCATGCCATCGTCACCGATCCCGCGAGCATCCCGCGGGCCCTGGCGGGTAAGACAGGGACGCATTTTGTGCAGTAACAAGTAAGAAGTAAACAGTAAACGGTGTACTGTTGTCAGTTGCCCACTGGGAACTGGATACTGGTCACTGGACGCTAAACATGGAACACGTACTACATTTGAGAAGCCTCATCAGCGGCCGGACGTTCGGGACTGACGAGATCGACTACGTCGATCCGGAATACGGGCCGGACGGCATCGTCGATGTCGTCTATGACTATGATGTCATCAAGCGCAACATCAGCCGCGAGGGCCTGCGCCGCAACGAGGAGTACTCCATCTGGCGATATAAACCGCTGTTGCCCGTGAGGCCCGACGCCGAGGTGCCGCCGCTGCAGATCGGCTGGACGCCGATTTACGCCACGCCCCGGCTGGCGGCCGGCCTGGGCCTGCGCCACCTGTGGGTGAAGGACGACGGCCGCAACCCGACCGCCTCATTCAAGGACCGCGCCAGCGTCATCGCCGTCGTCAAGGGGCGCGAGCGCGGGGCCAAAATCATCACCACNGCCAGCACCGGCAACGCCGCCGCCGCCCTCAGTGGCATCTGCGCCAGCGTCGGCCAGCCCAACGTCATCTTCGTGCCGGAGAAAGCGCCGCCGGCCAAGATCGCCCAGTTGCTGGCCTATGGCTCGACGGTCATGTTGGTGCGCGGCACGTATGACGACGCTTTCGAGCTGTGCCTNCAAGCAGCCGACGCCTACGGCTGGTACAANCGCAACACCGGCTTCAATCCCTATATGAGCGANGGCAANAANACNGCNTCGCTGGAGATCTGTGAGCAGCTCGGCTGGGACGCGCCGGATCGCATCTTCGTCAGCGTCGGCGACGGCTGCATCATCGGCGGCATCCACAAGGGGTTGAAAGACCTCATGGCCCTGGGCTGGATTGAGAAGATGCCCAAGCTGATGGGCGTCCAGGCCGCCGGCAGCAACTACCTGGCCGAGGCCTGGGAGAAGGGCGAGGACGTGCTGACCAAGCCGCCGATCAACGACCACACCGTGGCCGACAGCATCAGCGCCGGTCTGCCGCGCGACCGGCTGAAAGCGATGGCCGCCGTCAAGGAAACGGGCGGCGCCTACATCACCGTCAGCGATGACGAGATTCTGGCCGCCATTCCGGCGCTGGCCCGCGGCTCCGGCGTATTCGCCGAGCCGGCCGGCGCGGCCGCCTACGCCGGGTTGGTGAAGGCCGTGGATAAGGGAATGGTTTCGCCCGACGAGCGCGTCGTCGTCCTCAACACCGGCAGCGGCCTGAAGGACGTGGCCGGGGCGATGAAGGGCGTCGAGCGGGTGGGCACGCAGCCCTACCGCGTGGAAGCCAAACTGGAAGACCTGCGCCGCGTAATGGCGGCGATGTGATGCAATTTAGAAACCGAGTTTCTTGGAGCGAACTCCCGTTCGCCGGAAACCCGGTTTCTAGGTTCTAATCTACTCTTTCGGCTCCAGCGCCCCGACGGCCAGCGTGAAGATGATCAACAGCGCCGCGGCCACGCGCGAATCGTAGAAACTCAGCGTGTTGAACGGCACGCCCAGCGCCAGCGCCCAGATCACGAAGGCAAAGGTCGAGATGAAGATCTGCGTCCACGCCGGCTGCAACGACGGCATCTTGGTCTGGCGATAGGTCCAGAAGAANGTCACGATGGTCAGCGCGGCCCACATGATCCACAGGATGTTGGTCGTGTTCGAGTCGCTGCTGATGGCTCCGGGCGAGACGCCGAACAGGCCGAGGATAGCCGTCCATCCGGCCACGATGTCGCCGGGGATG
Organism: Ardenticatenia bacterium; assembly: GCA_014237545.1. Classification (GTDB taxonomy): domain Bacteria; phylum Chloroflexota; class Anaerolineae; order Promineifilales; family Promineifilaceae; genus Promineifilum. The sequence continues at coordinate 1,896 of JAACJX010000571.1, forward strand.
TTCTTGATNACCCGATCCCAGAAGCCGTCGATCTGCTGCACGCCGACGGCCGCGCCCTCCAGCGTCTCCAGTCCTTCCGCGCCCTTTATCGTCTCTAGCGCCTCAGTCGTAATGATCCGACGCCCCATAATGATGCCTCCTCAAATGAGTGATGCCGGTCGGGAATAAAGTCGCCCGCGGCTCATAACTTGTTGCCTGTNCGGCGTCAATGCGTCGCCAAACGGTATCACTGCTAATTGAAACACAATTCGCGCCAATCGACACCGGCGCGCGGCGGCGATAGGCCGCTTTTCGCCCGGCCGCTACGTAAAAATTTGGGCCGCAGCCTAGTTTCGCGGCAAGTAACGCTCGATCTTGGGCAGGATGGCCTTGATCGGGATGCCCTCGTTGAACTTGTAGTGTCCCTTCAGCAGCTTTTGCAGGTCGATGGTCGCCTTCAAAGGCGGGTGCGCGCCGCCGCTGTGGTGCAGAGCGACGACCTCCCAATGATTATTGAGAACCGGCGAACCCGACGAACCCGGNAGCGTGTCGGCCAGGTAATGGACCCGGTCATTGCTCATGTTATTGAGGACGTAGTTCTGCGTCAGCACGACCTTTTGCGGGTTGCCGTTGGGGTGCTGGACGATGTTAACCCGTTCGTGCTCAACGATGAGGCTGGGCGAAAGGAGTAGGTAGCCGCGATGGCGGCCGCGCCGCAGCAGTTCCAGATAGTCCAGCCCCACCTCGTCCGGCCCCATCTTGCGATCGGCCAGCGGCTCCCCCTTCACCTTCACCAGGGCGAAGTCTAGTTCCGTGTCTGGGCTGCCGACGTAGAAGTCGGGCTGGAACTCGAACACGCGACCCTGGGTCACGACGCCGTCGGCGTTGGCGTGATAATCGAAGCGGATAACGGCCGAGGCCAGCACGTCCTTCGATTTGAAGACGTGGTAATTGGTTAGAATCAGGTCCGGGCCGACGAGGAAGCCGGTGCCGTGGGCGCGGCCCTTCGGCAGCTCGATGCGGCCGACGGCCTGGGCGCTATAGATGGCCCCGGCCAGCATGTCGATATCGAGAAAGTTGTNCTCGGAGTTGACGATCCGCTCCAGCGCTTCCTGGTCGCCCACGACCGGGTCGAAGTCGGGTNCGTCGGCCGGGGCCGGTGGCTCGGTCGGCGGCAGCAGCGCCGGGTCCACCTGCCGCGCCGGTTCCACATCCAGGCCGTACTTTTGCCGGAGCTCGGCCAGATAGTCGGGGTCGGCGATCAGCTGGTACTTGACGAGAATCTCCGCCAGGAAGCGGGCGTCGTCCTGCGGTGTGTCGGGCTGGATCAGCGCGTAGTTGACCAGCGCGCCCAGGGCGTGGTAGTTGGGCTGGTTGGGCAGCATACCATACGGCTCCAGCTTGCTAATGAGCACGCCGGCCAGCACGCTGGGCGAGGCGGCCAGATCAGTGCCGGGGGCGAAGCGGCGCAGCCCGGCCTTGTCCAGCAGTCCGAAGCGGGCCGCCGGGCCGAGCTGCATCTCGTAGACGCGCTCCAGCGTTTGGGCCAGCTTGATGCGGTCGTTGGTGCTTAGGAATTGTTCGGCCATGATGCGCTCCTGTGTGATTTACGGCGGGGATTATCAGCTCATCCGATCTGCAAGTCGTACTTTTGGGCGATAGCGGCAATGATATCTTTGTGCACAGGCGGCAGCGCGGCGTCGGCGGCCACGTAGGCCAGCAAGCGGCCGATGGCCGTGTCGCCCGGCGCGATCTCACCGTACTCATTCAGCTTCACCAGCAGGTTGGCGGCCACGATCTGGGCGCTGCCGTTCAGGTCCAGGTTGACGTAGGGCGAGACGCCGGCGATGACGAGGACGGTGTTGCGGCCGTCGGGCGTCTGGAACAGCGGGTAAGCGGCCAGGACAGGCAGCAGCCTCTGGATATCGGTGAAATCGAGCTTATTCGGGGGCGGCAGCGTGGGATCAACGGCCGGCTCGGCCATATCAGGCGCGTAGGGGGCCAGCAAGCTCCAGTCAATGTCGGGGCGCTGTTTGGGCCCGACNTCGGCCAGCACGCCCAGCTTGCTGTGCCGCCACAAGTACAATGCCAGCTCGCGGGCCTTGGCGCTCTTGCTCGCGCCGGAGAGATTCTCCAGTTCCACCCCCAGGGCCAGGGCGAAGTCGGTCAGNNCGTCCAGGTCAAAGTATGTCGCGAAGATATCCCGCAGGCCGATCATCAGATCCGTGGGCATCGTCGTCATCCGCCATCACTCCTTGTCAATCGCGCCNATCAGTCAGCCGCGGCTATCATAACATAATTATTGAGCACACTTCAACCAACNCGCGCGCAGGNTATTTCTNNAGCGCTNTTNCTCGTTTGCCAGAGGAACGCGGAGAACCTTGNGTTGCGCGGNGCGCGGCGAGGCCAAGCCCANCTTCCTNAGTAGGCNCCGCGTCTGCCCGCNCGCGCTCCNCGTCCCANTGTCCNNTGATGGGACNTTGAGAANGNCTTGACCGGGNGCGTATTAGAATCAGAGAGAATTTGTGATTTTCGGCACAAATATTGCTAAACTGAATTCCCTATGGCTAGCGATAACGGCAGGCAAGAAGCGATCGTCCAGGTGCGGAACGTCATCAAACGCTTTCCCGTGGGCGACGGCGAGGTGACGGTACTCAAGGGCATCTCGCTCGACATCGTGCCCGGCGAGTTCGTCGCGCTGGTCGGCCCCTCGGGCAACGGCAAATCGACGCTGCTTAACATGATCACCGGCATCGACCACCCCAGCGAGGGCGAGGTCATCGTCACCGGCCAGTCGGTCCACGCGATGACCGAGAACGAACTGGCGGTCTGGCGCGGCGAGCACCTGGGCATCATCTTTCAGTTCTTCCAGCTCCTGCCCGCCCTGAGCCTGGTCAAGAACGTCATGCTGCCGATGGACCTGGTGAAGAAAGTACCCAAGCGCGAGCGAGAGGCGCGGGCCATGAATCTACTCGACATGGTGGGGCTGGCCGACCAGGCCCACAAGCTGCCCAGCCAGGTGTCCGGCGGCCAGCAGCAGCGGGCGGCCATCGCCCGCGCCCTGGCCAATGACCCGCCGCTGATCGTGGCCGACGAGCCAACCGGCAACCTGGACTCGACCACGGCCGAGGACGTGTTCCAGCTATTCAAAGGGCTGATCGCCAAGGGCAAGACGATGGTCATGGTGACCCACAGCCTCGATCTGGCCGTGCGCGGCTCGCGGGTGGTGGAAATTCGCGACGGCCGCATCACCAACGACGTGCCCGCCGCCCTGCACCCCCGCGCCCGCGCCCGCAACGGCGCGCAGCAAGTTGTGGTCAGTGAACAGTGGCCGGTGGTCAGTAATCAGTAGGGCAGTTAGGCAGCACGGCAGTTTTCATTCGTATCTCGTATTTCGTATCTCGTATCTAAACTCGTCATTCGTAACTCGTAACTTCTTATGGGCGTTCTGTGGGATAAAGTGTGGTTCGACCTGTGGCAGCGCAAGGCGCGGACGGTGCTGGCCGTNCTCAGCATCGCCGTGGGCGTGTTCGCCATCGGCGCGATCTTCGGCCTGACCGATCANTTACTGTCGGGNATGAACGAGGCTCACCANTCGGTCGCCCCGTCGCACCTCAACATCGTCCTGCGCCAGTTCATCAACCGCGAGACGGCCGAATCGCTGACCGACATCCCCGGCGTCAGCGGCGTGGAGCCGATGAACATCGCCACTGTGCGCTACAAGACCGCCCCCGACCAGCCCTGGCAGCCGGCGACGGCCGTCGCCCGCGATGACTATGAAAATCAGACCTTCGACTGGCTGGTCCTGAAAGAGGGCCAGTGGGCTGACGCNAAAGGCATCGGCGNCGAGCGCATCACCAGCGAGTACTACGGCATCGAAATGGGNGANGAGCTCATCTTCGAGATGGAAGGCACCGACCGCGCCTTTCCCGTCACCGGCCTTGTGCGCCATCCGTTTGTGCCTCCGCCNGACTTTGGCGGCAACGCCTACTTCTTCTTCGATCAGGAATCGATGGCCCGCTTCGGTTTCCCCCCGGGCGGCTATATCCAGCTGCTGGTGCAGGTGTCGCCCTACAGCGAGGCCTACGCCCGCGACCGGGCGGCGGCCATCAAGGAGCAACTGGCCAAGCAGAACATCGGCGTGAGCATGGTCATCTACCAGGAGCCGGAAAAGCACTGGGGCTATGACACCGTCCTGGGCATCACCGTCGTCCTGCAAATCCTGGCCGTGGTGTCGCTGCTGACCAGCGTCATCATCGTCATCAACACGACGATGGCCATCATCACCCAGCAGACAGACCAGATCGGCGTCATCAAGGCGCTGGGCGGCACGACGCGCGANGTGGCCCGCGTCTACCTGACCGGCGTNCTCATCTTTGGGNTGCTGGCCCTGTTGGTGGCCCTGCCGGTCGGGATTCTGGCCGCTTACTTCACCACCAAACAACTCCTGNTGATCTTCAACATCGACTACGAGAGCTTNCGCTTCTCGACNCAGGCCATCGTCTGGCAGGTNCTGGCCGCCATCCTGGCCCCGCTGCTGGCGGCGCTGTGGCCGGTGCTGCGCGGCGCGGCCATCTCTGTGCGCGAGGCGCTGGCCACCTATGGNCTGGGCGGCGACTTCGGCTTCTCGCGCTTTGATCGGGCNGTNGAGCATCTGGCNGAGCGGCTGCTGCCNTCNCCCTACACGATCGCCCTGGGCAACATGTTCCGCCGCAAGGGGCGGCTGTTGCTNACGCAGTTCGTCCTCGTNCTGGCCGGGGCCATGTTCCTGATGGTGCTGACCCTCTCGGCCTCGGTGACGCACACGCTGGACCTGGAACTTGACCGGCGACAGTATGACATGCGCCTCTTCTTCTTCGTCCACCACCGCTCCGACCGCATCGAGGCGCTGCTGGAGGAATACCCCGGCGTGGCCGAGGCGGAGGCGTGGTACTCCGTCACCGGCACGGTGCTGCGCGAGGGGGAGCAGGTGGAGGACACCGGCGGGCTGGGCGCGGAGCTGTTCGGCATTCCCCCCGGCAGCACGATGTACCAGCCGCTGATCATCGACGGCCGCTGGCTGGCCCCCGACGACACCGGGCGAGTGGCTGNTATCAGCCGCGACACGGCCGAGTTCAACGGCCTGGCCATTGGCGACGCCATCACCATCAACCTCGGCGAACTGGGCGAGGCCGACTTNGAGGTCATCGGCACCTATCAGGCCATCTCGCCCGACGTCTTCTCGACTGACCCCATCTANGCCCCNGCGCCGGCCGTCGTCGACGTGACGCGCCAGGCCAACCGNGCCAANCAGGTTGTCATCCGAACCGACGGNCNCCACGTCGATCANGCGACATTGCTNATGGAACTGGACGAATACCTGAAGTCCTACAACATGGAGGTCAGCCCGTTCTTCAGCCGCACCAAAGAGCAGGACCGCGAATACGCCTATAACACCTTCGCCATCGTCAACCAGATCCTCTTCAGCCTGGCCATCGTCATGGGGATNGTCGGCGGCATCGGCCTGATGGGGTCGCTGTCGATCAGCGTCGTGGAACGGACGCGGGAGGTCGGCGTGCTNCGCTCCATCGGCGGCACGTCGCCGGTGATCATGACGATGTTNATATTAGAGGGCGTCTTGCAAGGGCTATTGAGCTGGCTNCTGGCCGTGCCGCTCTCGTATTTGCTGGCCNGGCCGATCGCCGCCGTGNTGGGCGAGACNATCTTTAAGGTCAGTCTCGACTTCGCCTATAACTTCACGGCCGTCGCCGTGTGGCTGGTGGCCGTGCTGGCCATCGCCTTCCTGGCCTCAATCATCCCCGCCCACGCCGCCGGCCGCATCAGCGTCCGCGAAAGCCTTGCCTACGGGTAATAAAGAATTGGCTACGGATTCCTACGGAAGAAACGGATTCATAAAATCCGTCGTGTCCATGTTTATCCGTAGCCATTCTCTTCTCCCTAAACGCAAAAATCGCCCATAAACGCGTACAGCCCCGGCCAGGAGGGGGAACCGGGGCTGTACGCATTCTTGGCGACTTCATTTATAAGTCTATCCGCGCTTCCTAAATTTAGGGTGAGCCGGAGGTGAGCGGTTGGTGAGGGAGCGGCCGGGTTATCTCTCTAACGTGTCAATCGTGAACG
>JAACJX010000530.1 GCA_014237545.1 Ardenticatenia bacterium
CCGTGCCGGGCATGGTCAATGCAGATTGCCTTATCGTCGACCGGCAGTATACTTCCCGTTGTGCATTCGGCGAAACGGCCGAGGCAAAGATTTATCCTACAATCGGCTTGCTTACTAACCATTGATGACCACAGGTAAAGAAATTCGGCTCACCTCTCTCGCCTCCTGTGCGGGTTGAGCGTCTAAATTAGCGCCAGCGGAGCTGGAGCAACTCTTGGGCCCCTTGCGAGGCATGTTTCAGGCGGCGGACTTTCCCGATCTCCTGGTCGGTCTTGGCGCGGCCGATGACGCCGCCGTTTACCGCTTAAACGACCAGCAAGCGATCATCTCTACCACCGATTTCTTTCCGCCTGTCGTCGATGACCCCTACGACTTTGGAGCCATTGCCGCGGCAAATGCAATGTCGGACATCTATGCCATGGGTGGGCAGGTGCTGTTTGCCATCAATCTAGTCGCGTTCCCTGATACGTTGGATAAGGCGATCTTGCGGGAAATCCTGCGCGGTGGCGCGGAAAAAGTGGCGGAGGCCGGCGGTATCGTTGTCGGTGGTCACAGCGTAAATGACAAGGAGCCGAAGTACGGGCTGGCCGTGACGGGGATCATTCACCCCGACCTGGTCAAGAAGAAGGGCGGAGCCCGACCAGGAGATGCGCTCGTTCTCACCAAACCGCTCGGCATCGGCGTCATCACCACTGCGCTCAAGCGGGAAAACGCCCAACCGGAACACGTCGCGGCAGCGGTGGCGAGCATGAAGCGGCTGAATCGTGAAGCATCCGCGGCCGCTAACGCGGCCGGTGCNCACGCGATNACNGACATCACCGGTTTTGGGCTGTTNGGNCACGGCCACGAAATGGCTGTCCAAAGCGGCGTTGACTTTCGTGTCGAACTATCGCGCATCTCGTGGCTGTCTGGAGCGATTGAATACGGCGAATCAGGAGCATTTCCCGGGGGGATGGACAACAACGCCCGTTACTTTGGCGAGTGGGTCTCCTTTGCTCCAGGCATCGGCTNTCTGTATCAGGACATGTTGTTTACGCCGGAAACCTCGGGTGGGCTGCTTGTCAGCCTATCCCCGGACAAGGTGGACATGTTTATGAGTATGGTCCCGGCGGCCACCCTCATCGGCCATGTTGAAGAGGGCAATGGGCAGATCTGGGTTGAATGAACGGATAAATAAGATGAACTCCAAATTAGATCAAGTGCGGCAATTATTTGACAAGTGGCATGTCGACAGCGTGCTCATCACCAGCCCGGCCAACCGCCGCTGGCTGAGCGGCTTTACCGGCTCGGCGGCGATGCTCCTTATCACGAAGGAACAGGCCATTTTGTCCACCGATTCACGGTATTGGGAGCAGGCCGGNAGAGAAGCCCCCGCATTTGAGATCTATCGCAGTCAGGGTAAATTGGACGATTTGGCCAATTTTCTAGCNGCGGGCGGGGCTGGGCGGATTGGGTTTGAGGCCAGGCATGTATCCGTGGCCGATTACAGAAGATACAATCGCCTTAAGGATTTTCACTGGAAAGCGCTCAACTCGACCGTCGAATCCTTCCGGGCGATCAAATCAGACAAAGAACTGGATCTCATCCGCCGGGCAGCACGTATCACCGATGACACTGTCTCGCGGTTCCCTCAAATGGCCAAGCCTGGCGTGTCGGAGCGGGAACTAGCCTGGGAGTTGGAGAAGATGATGCGCGNTCTGGGCGCCGACCGGCCCGGGTTCGACATCATCGTTGCCGCCGGCCCNAACAGCGCGCTACCNCATCACCGGCCGGGCGATCGCGCGCTGGAGCGCGGCGATTGGATTGTCGTCGATTTGGGCTCAGAGGTGAGCGGCTATCGAAGCGATCTGACACGCACTTTCTTCCTGGGGGAATCCCCCGGTGACTCTTTCTGGAATGTCTACAACACGGTTCATGATGCCCAACAGGCGGCCATCGGCGGCATACGCGCCGGCGTAACCGGCAAAACAATCGATGCTCTGGCGCGCGATCTNATCANGTCGGCCGGTCACGGAGAGCACTTCGGTCACGGCACCGGGCACAGCCTGGGGCTGGAGATCCACGAGTCGCCCCGCTTTAGCGTTCAATCCGAGAAGGAACTTATCCCAGCCGGTACGGTCATGACGGTNGAGCCAGGCATCTACCTTCCGGGGCAAGGCGGGGTTCGAATCGAGGATCTCGTATTGGTCCTGCCGGACNGATTTGAGCTATTGAGCCACGCTCCGAAGTCACCTGTCATTCCCATCTAGCACTCTCGAGTAGAGTTCGTTTAGTGGCGAGGCGATGGCCCGCCAGTCGTACTTGGCGGCGAAGTTACGCGCGGCCGCGCCTATGGCCGAGCGACGATCTTCGTTGGCCAGCAAGGAAAGGATCGACCCCACCCACTCCTCCGGTGATTCAGCCAGAATCATCTCCCGCCCGTCCTCGATATCGAAGCCTTCTGCGCCAATTGGTGAGGAAACAATCGGCAATCCGGCGGCCATAGCTTCCAGAATTTTTAGACGCGTGCCACCCCCTATGCGAAGCGGGACGATGTAGATCAAGGAGCCGGCCAGGTAGGGTTGAATGTGAGGGACAAATCCCGTGATGGTGATGCCGGATTTGCTTCTCAGCACGTGAAGCCGGGTATGCGGCCTTTGGCCGACAACGGCCCACGTGATGGATGGAACTGACTCCCTCAAGCGAGGCCAGACGGCATCGGCAAACCACAATACCCCGTCGATGTTGGGCCGATAATCCATTTTACCAGTGAACACCAGATCAAATGCCAACTCATCCTTCCCGCCCGGCCGCGGGTCGTACTCAGCGACATCGATGGTGTTGGGTATCACCTTAATGTCGTCCGCGCCAGGTGGCATCAAGGCCGATAGGTATTGCCGATCGGCCTCGCTGACGGCAATCACCGCATCAGAGTTGTTCATGGCCCATGCCTCGAAGCCGGCGAGTCTCTTGATTTGGATGGTGGAGTAAAGGGCCGCCGGCCAGCGTGCCGGGGCGCGCAAGTCAATGGCTCGCGCGCGCCGCTGAAGTTCTGTCTCCGCATTATGGCAATCGAGGATCACGCTGATACCAGGGGCTTGAGCTTTAACCTGCTCGATATACGATGCCANTTCAATCCCCTCAACCTGAACGGCGTCAAATTCACCGTTTCGAAGCACATCAGCCAGGGCATCAGCATACTGAGGGCTAATTAACCGTTGGGCAACGTCCGGCAGCGAGGCAGAAAAGAGCTGCTTAAGCCGGGTGATTTGGGTACGTTCGGGAGCGGGTATCGGCGGTAAGACCACGCCGTATGTCTTGAGTATGGACAGGTCCTCCGCGCGGCCGCCTTCTGTGAAGCTAAGGAGGGTAATATCGTGTTCCTGNGCCAACGCCTTGAGCATATGTAGGTTTCGCAGACTGGTGCCCTGGTGCGGCGGATATGGGAGTTGCGGCGTCAGCAGGAGAATTCGAGCCATGATTAACTCCCGTTATTGGGCCATCACCCTGTGATAGATGTCGGATGTGGCGAGNGCCGTTTTGCGCCACGTGAATTTCTTCGCTTGCTCGAAGCCCGCCAGGGTCATCGAACGGGCTACGTCTTCGCTGGTCAAAACCATGGCCAGTGACTCGATCCAGCTACTCAAATTAGTCGGCTCCAGCAAGATGGCCGCGCTGCCGACCACCTCCGGCNGGGAGCCGCNACTGCTTGCCACGACTGGACAGCCGGCGTGCATGGCCTCCAGCGCGGGCAGTCCAAACCCTTCAGTATGCGATGGAAAGGCCAGGACAGCGGCGGCCGAATACAGATGGGCCAGCTGAACATCCGTGACGCCGGATAAGTGCGCCACATGCGATTCCAATCCCAGGCTGGCGATGGTTCGAAAAATATCTTCGTACAGCCACCCTTTGCCCCCAACCAGAACAAGTGGAACAGTGATGTGGTAATCGCGCCGAAGCGCGGCATAGGCCTCAATCAGCATCGGCCAGTTTTTTCGTGGCTCCAGCGTCCCCACCCCGAGGATAAAGCCTTCGCCCGTTCCCAGCTGCCGGGTTGTAGCCTGTATCGCCTCAGGCGAGTGCGAAGCAGAATAAACAGGGCTCGCCGCCAGGTGAATCGTTGTCACCTTCTCCGGCGACATATGTAACAAGTTGATTAAGTCAAGCCGCGTGGCGTCGCTGTCGGAAATGATGTGGTCCGCCGCCTCGACCGCCCACTGGATTTGATCAGCGTAAAAGCGCCGGCTCTCGGCCGTCAGGAATTCCGGATAGTATAGGAAGTTCAAATCATGGACGGTGATTACCCGACGATTCGCACCAAATGCCGGGGGAATGAAGTCCGGGCTATGCAGGACGTCCAGGCGGTGACGAATCACCTCTACTCCAACCGTATATCGCTCAAGTCGATGATGGCAAGGTGTCCATACGTCACTACGCGAAAACAATCTNTTATCCTTTGGATGAAAGTCCCGCTTCTCCCGATGGCTGTGAAAAATGGTATAGTCATCCTCCCTCCCCAAAGCCGCAAGGGCTTGAATCAGGTGGATGGTGTAATGACTGATGCCGCCCATCTGGTAGGTCGGCAACCGACAATCGATACCGATATGCATGGGTTGATTGTAAGGTGTATGAGGGAACTGGAGCAAGTTGGGCAGGCTCCAGACCGATTAGTATAATGTTCAAATCCAATCATGATTCAACATGTATGGCGTTGAGGTAAAACGTGATGACGAAAAACTCTAATGCGAAGCCGGGCAGCAGCGCCTTGGACCAGGAAATTGGGGAGCTGCGAAAGCGCGTGGAATGGCTGGACGAAGAGAGACGCAAGTCCAGCCGAAAACTGGCCGAGCTTGAGCAACGCGCGGAGCTTCAGGAACGCGAACTGGTCAGCCGCGAGAGGCGCATCCAGGATCTGGAGAAGCAACTGTCGCTTGTCAATTCACAACTNTCGCGCATCCCGATGGTTGATACNCAACTGGCCCAATTTCGCGATGATATCGTGAAAATGATCGAGCAATACGACAAGCGGCGCATCGACGCAGAAAAGGAACTAGATCGCTTGCGGCGCGTCGAGCACGAAGCCACGACGCGCGAGATCGCCGATATACGCAAGGAGCTACCCGCCATCGGGCGCATCGAGCAGGAACTCCCCCTGCGGCAAGCGGAAGAAGCGCGACTGGCAAACCTGATCGGCGTCCAGCAAAACACGGTGACGCAGATAGCTACCCAAGTCGAAAACGTTGAGCGATCGCTTACCTACCTGGCCGAGAAAGAAAAGCAGGACAGCCGGAATATTGGCGAGATACAGGCTACTNTGCTGGAGATCAGCAAGCGCTGGGAACCTATCACAAATCGGTTGGAGATCCTGGGGCAGAACCTCTCCAAGGTCCAGACCACGGCCCAGAACACCGGCGAGGCGCAGGTCTTGTTGCGGAAAAGTATTAGTGACTGGACGGAGCAAGTCCAGATCGGCGAACACGAGCGCAATCAACGTCTCGCCAGTTGGCAACGCGCGATGGATGAGCATGAAGCTGCCTTCCAGCGGTTCAATCAGGACTGGGTAAAGTTCAACAATCAGTACAACGAATCGCGCACGGCCGTGGAGACCATGAAGGCCTTGCAAACCCATCTGGAGCAACAACAACGGGAGGCGAACGAGCTGGTGCGTGTGGAATCCAAACGGATGGAGGCCAGATGGGAGCAGTTCACCCAGGAAGACGCGCGCAAATGGAAGAACTTCGAGGCTGATTCTCTCCAGCGCCTGTCGATCAATGATCGACGCGACAAAGAACTTCGCGATCAGATTCTCGAGTTGGAGGAAGAGCTGGAGCGGCTGATGACCGAGTTGAACACCATAGTTCGGGTTCAGACGGCCCAATCCGAAGCCATCAAGAAGTGGCCCCTGGCCTGGCTGGAAGAGGTGGAAAAGGCTCTGGACCAGAATCCGAACCGTCGGCGGCAGCCCGCCCTCGTGCCCGTGCGCGAAGAGTAAATCAGATATTCGGCCGCGTTCATGCACGTTATTGGAACCGCCGGTCACGTCGACCACGGCAAATCNACACTGGTTAAAGCTCTGACNGGCATCGACCCCGATCGCCTGGAAGAGGAAAAAACCCGGGAAATGACCATTGACCTGGGGTTTGCCTGGCTCACGCTGAANGGNGAAGAAGTCGGCATCGTCGACGTTCCCGGNCACCGCGACTTCATCGAGAACATGCTGGCNGGCGTCGGGGGGATCGATCTGGCCCTCTTCATCATCGCNGCCGATGAGGGCGTGATGCCCCAGACCCGCGAGCACCTGGCCATNCTTNATCTGCTGGAAATCAAACGCGGGGTCGTCGCGCTGACCAAAACCGATCTGGTCGATGATCAAGATTGGCTNGAACTGGTAACAATGGAAGTAGCCGACGTCCTNNAGGNAACNACCCTGGCCGGNGCNCCGATCATTCCTGTATCCGCCCGNACAGGGGCGGGCCTATCCGAACTGAAGGNGGTCATCAGTGACCAGTTAACCGAGATAGGTCCGGCANGCGATTGGGGAAAAGCGCGCTTGCCCATCGACAGGGTNTTCTCGNTGTCGGGATTNGGAACAGTCGTGACCGGCACNCTNATGGANGGNAGNCTCCNCGTCGGGANNGACGTCATCATCCGNCCCGGCAATNTGANNGGNCGCATNCGCGGGCTTCAAACNCACAAGACCAAACGAGACGTTGCCNATCCCGGGAGCCGTGTGGCAGTNAACCTGACCGGAATTGACCGCGACCAACTCGCGCGCGGCCAAGTTGTCTCATTGCCGGGATTGCTTCGCGATTCAAAGCTNATTGACACGGTATATCGGCATCTCNCGGACGCGACCGCCCCACTCGCCCATAACGCCGAAGTAAAGTTCTTCATCGGTTCAGCCGAGGTCACGGCGCGGGCAAGGATAATCGGGCAAGAAATGATTGACCCCGGTCAAGAGGGCTGGGTCCAACTGGCGCTCTCCGCGCCGGTAGCCGCGCTAAGAGGGGACAAATTCATTCTCCGTCGCCCCTCTCCTGGGGAAACNATCGGCGGCGGTCGCGTCNTGGACCCTGCCCCCGGCCGGCGACATCGTCGTTTCCGGCCCGACGTCCTCGACAGGTTCAAAGCCCTCTCCCAGGGTTCGTCGGATGAGCTGGTTCTCAACACGCTGNCTCGCCTTGGGCCAACCNCNNTCAAGGNCCTTAGCGAACAGTCCGGACTCNCTAGGCANGATGCTGAGAGCGCCATTAATTTGCTGATAGCAGATGGCCGAGTGTTGGACCTGGGAA
>JAACJX010000518.1 GCA_014237545.1 Ardenticatenia bacterium
CCGCAACGCCGAAGGGGAAGTCAATACCCAGATCGTTGTCGCCGTCATTGGCGCGGCGGCGACGCTGCTGACTGCGCTCATCGCCGGCGCCTTCGGTCTGATCCAGCTTCAGGCGTCACGAGCCTCGCTTCCTCCGACCGCCACACCGGCCGCGTTGCTGCAAGTCGAGATCGACGGCCCAACCGAAGCGCCGTTGAACCAGGAGACCTATTTTACTATCCTGAGCGACGCGGCCGTCCGCGCCGAATGGAGTATTCCCGACTTTGGCCGCGACGACATTAACCCGTTTCGCCAGGTCGATCAGATTTTCGTCCAGCCGGTCGATGCCGCTCGGGTGGGGGATTCATTCATGCTGGCGGTGACTGTCTACGACGCCGCCGGAAACCGCGCCACCGCTCGCCACCAGTTCAAAATCGTACAGGATGAATAATTCAACCACGGAACTAACAAATATGCTGTGTTGCGATTAGCAAATCCGTTTTATCCGTGTCCCATCCGTGGTTAATTCATGACATAACGCGCCGCGGCTTCGGCCATGACGGCCACGCCATTGACCATCGCTCGCTCGTCGAAGTCGAAGCGCGGGTGGTGGTGGGGGTATTGCGTGGCCGGGTCGCCGTTGCTGCAGCCGACGAAGAAGTAGCAGCCGGGGATCTCCTCGAGGATAAAGCCCATGTCCTCGGCGGCCATCGTCCGGTGCTCGACGATGTTCTCCGCGCCCAGCACGCGCTCGGCCGCGGCGCGGACGACGGCTGTCGGTTCGGGCGCGTTGTTCACGGCGGCGACGATGGCCACCGTCTCCATCGATGCCTTGCAGCCGAAGGCCGTGGCCATGTTGGTCGCCATCTCCAGGATGCGCCGGTAGACCATGCGATGGGAGGCCTTGTCGTAGCTGCGCACCGTCCCCTTCAGCACCGCTCGCTCGGGGATGACGTTGAAGGTCGTCCCGGCCGAGAATTCGCCAATGGAGACGACGACGCTGTCTTGCGGGTTGGTGTTGCGGCTGACGATGCTCTGCAGGGCGACGACGATCTGCGCCGCGGCCAGGATCGGGTCCTTCGCCAGATGGGGGGCCGCGCCGTGGCCGCCGTGCCCCTCGATGGTGATCGTGAACACACTGGAGGAAGCCATTGCCGGGCCTTCGACGACGCGCAGCTGCCCCAGATGCACAGGCGACCAGAGGTGCATGGCCAGAGCCACATCCGGCCGCGGGCTTTCCAGCGCGCCGCCGGCCATCACCGCCAGCGCCCCGCCCAATCCGTCCTCGGCCGGCGGGAAGAGGAACTTGAGCGCGCCGGCCATGCGGTCTTGATGTCGGGTGAAGATCTGCGCCAGCCCCAGCCCCATGGCCACGTGGCCGTCGTGTCCGCAGGCGTGCATAACGCCGGGATTGGTGGAGATGTAGTCATGGGTGTTCTCCTCCCGAATCGGCAGGGCATCCATGTCGAAGCGCAGGAGGAGCGTCGGGCCGGGGCGCGCGCCCTCCAGCAGGGCGACGACGCCGGTCTGGCCGACGCCGGTCTGCACTTCCAGCCCCAGGCCAGTCAGCGTCTCGGCCACCAGCGCAGCCGTGCGCGTCTCCTGGAACCCCAGTTCCGGGTGACGGTGCAGGTCGCGCCGGACGCGTACCAGATCATCGTAGAGGCTTGTCGCCTCCTGTTTGAAGTCGGGAAGGTTCATACCCCGATTGGCCCCCTGATCGATTTCGTTATAGAGAGTCTACGCCCGGCTTATTAATACTTGCGTTACAAATGGCTTCGAGAGTAGATGCCGGCCGGCAATTCGAGTCAGCGAGAGACAAGCGCGTCTCTTTGTCGCGTCGCCAGTTGGAGAATGCCGGCCGCGGTTCGGTCGAGCAACGTATCCAGTTGGTCGCGGTCGAACGGCTCGCCCTCGGCCGTCCCTTGCACCTCGATGAATTCGCCCGTCGCGGTCATCACCACATTCAGGTCGACCTCGGCGGTTGAGTCTTCGCTGTAGTCGAGGTCGAGAAGCGGTTGGCCGTTGACGATCCCGACGCTGATGGCGGCGATCTGGCGCTTGAGGACGGCCGCCGGCAGCTCACCGGCGGCGATGAGCGGGCGCAGTGCCAGGGCCACGGCCACCCAACCGCCGCTGATGGCCGCCGTGCGCGTGCCGCCGTCGGCCTGCAACACGTCGCAATCGACGGTGATAGTCCGCTCCCCCAGTAGCGACAGGTCGAGCGCGGCGCGCAGGCTGCGTCCGATGAGGCGGCTGATCTCCTGCGTGCGCCCTTTCGGCCAGCGTTGCTCGCGCTGGCTGCGGGTGTGGGTGCTGCGCGGCAACATGGCATATTCGGCTGTCAGCCAGCCCTGCGGCGGTGTGCGGTTCTTCAGCCACGGCGGCAGCGCGTTCTCGATGGTGGCGTTGCAGAGGACGTGGGTATCGCCGAAGCGGGCCAGGACGCTGCCTTCGGCCCAGCGGGTGAAGCCGGTCTCGAAGGTGATGGGGCGCAGTTCGGCCGGGGCACGGCCGTCGCGGCGCACGGGTTCCAGGCAGTCCAGCGGCGCCCATCCCGCCTGGCCGCCGGCCGCGGTGGCCCACAACCAGCCGCTCTCCACCAGGTCGCCGCTGACCACGTCGCCCGGCACCAGTGGAAGTTCGGCGGCATCGTAATCGCGTTGCAGGACGCCGCTCTCGCCTTCGGGGCGCAGCCAGCTTTCGGGCACCCAGCCCTCGC
>JAACJX010000038.1 GCA_014237545.1 Ardenticatenia bacterium
TGGAAGTGCCGCGCTGGCGTCACGACAGCAAGCCATATCCCACGGCCGATTTCGTCCGGCGGCTGATCGGCTGGTGCATGGGTCTGGATTGACCAACCCTTGTGCGACTTGGGGCGGCGAAGTCCGTAAAGAGTGGCAAGATGACCACTTACCAGCAGGCGCTCACCGCTTATGGCTCACGCGCGAAAACACTTATCCGTCCGCTTTTGATATGCGTGGCCATCATCTGGCTACTCGAGCTATTCGATCGCCTTTTTCTCGGGGGGTCGATGGACACCCTGGGCATCATCCCCCGTCAGTTTGTCGGCCTGCGCGGGGTGGTCCTTGCCCCGCTCCTCCATTCAGGATTCGGCCACTTAATGGCCAATACCATCCCCTTTCTTGTGCTGGGGTTTTTGCTTATGCTGAGGCATCGGGCCCACATCGTCACCATTACGGCGATCGTTCTCCTGACAAGTGGTCTGGGCACCTGGCTTATAGCCCCAACCAATACCATCACCATAGGCGCGAGCGGGTTGGTTTTCGGTTATTTCGCCTTTCTGGTGGTCAACGCGTGGTATGAGAGAAGCCTGGGAGCGATTTTGCTTGCCATCGCGGTGATCCTTGTGTATGGCGGGTTGATTTGGGGAATAATTCCATCAGGGAATGGCATTTCGTGGCAAAACCACTTCTTCGGCCTGATGGGCGGTGTGATCGCCGCCCATCAACTCAACCGTCCAATCGGTCAGTAGGCCGGCCGACGNTCGATNTCCTGCATCGATCGATTGAACTGGCGCTCGCCNATGACAGCCAGNCCNATACTCAGAATATANANNGTNAANAGCGGGGCCATNGTNAANANCATNGTCACCGGGTCNACCGACGGGGTAATAACCGCNGCCAGCACCGCGATAAGCACCACCGCNACGCGCCATTGGTTNTTNAGCGTNNTCGCCGTCACCAACCCCACCCGGGCNATCACGTAGATGATGATCGGCATCTGAAAACTGAGACCNATCCACAGCAAGAGACGAGTNACNAAACTGATGTATTCCTGACCCGTCCACTCGGCGCGGAANATATCNCCCATAAAGTTGGCCAGAAAGTAAATCGCGGCTGGAGCCAATACATACCAGGCAAAAGCGATCCCCAGGCCGAACAGCAACAAGGCGCTGGGAATGAAGATATAAATGTATCGCTCTTCATTCTTCCGCAGTGCTGGCCGAATAAACCGCCAGAATTCGAACAAGATCACNGGCATTGNCAAAATAATGCCGGAGAGTAACGACACNCGAAAATAGGTTTCGATGCCTTCAGTAGGGCGCAAAGTCTGGAGGGCGGCTCCTCCCTCGATGCTACGGGCATAAGGCTGCAAGAGAAACTCNAGGAGTTGCTCGGCGAAAAAGAAAGAAAAGGCGGTCGTGGCCAGGACCGCGATGGCCGCGTAGGTGAGCCGCTTGCGTAACTCGTTGAGGTGTTCGAGGATGCTCATGACCCCCTCGTCACCTAACGCGGCCGTATTGACCACACCCTCTTCCCCATCATCCAGTCGGGTCATGCGTCCGGATCCTCGGCTACTTCAACCCGTTTGGGTAAATGGGGTGGACGGCTAACGCCGTGGACCGGAGCGTCCTCTGNATACGAAGATGGCTGCTTTTCCGGCGCCAGAGACGGAGGTCTGTTCACCGTCTTGTTCTGGAACGAGCCCGGCGTGGTCTGATTTGAGGAGGGTTGTGANGNGGTCGGAGGCATAATAGAACGGCCCGGATCGAAGGAGGNTTTTTGCGGCCGGTCATTTTTCCCGGCNCTTTCTCCGGTAGCNAGAGTNAGCACTTCCTTGCGCAGGTCAGACACCTCCTTCTGCAAGCGCTTCAACTCCTCGGCCGTTCCGCGCAACTGTCCNGTATCGTCCACCGAATCGAGTTCATGGCTCAGCTGGCGAAGGAACGAGCGGGAGATNTTTTGCAGGCGCGCGGTAAGAGCGCCGAGCGTGCGAGCCATTCGCACGATGCGCTCTGGCCCCATCACCATACCGGCAATGACCAGAATCAGGACTAATTCCGGCAGGCCAATGCCGAAAACGCTATCCATTTGACGATTTAGGCCGCCGGGCCGTTAGGTATGTCGTCCTTTTTTTCAGCCGTTTCTTTTTCTGCGTCAGACTGCTCCTGCCCTTCCTTCAATCCTTCACGGAAGGCAGAGACACCTTTGCCCAATTCACCACCGACGCGGGCAATTCGCCCCACGCCGAACACGAGCAGCACAACCGCCAAAATCAACAAAAGTTCCGGCCAACCAATTGGTCCCATTATAAGCTCCTTACACAGGCTTAATCACGCCCGCGCANCATTAATTATAACAAAGAANAGAGTAGGNATTGCGCCCCTTTGCCTGATTCTTAGCTGCCNTCCCNNTGAGGNCANCTGACAGTCACNTCGCGGTAATTGAGGAACCACGCGGGCATTGACTGATAGCGGTCGCGAGCTTCCCATACTCGCCCGATCTCCGCCTCTTTGACCGTATCGCTTAAAAGATATGAATCGNCGTGCTGGTAAAGTGTGAGCGCCGGTAAATCGGCGTCGAACTGGCGCAAGAAAGCCTCGTAGTAGGCATTCCGGTCGGCTTGGGATGTGATTTGCCGGGCGTTCTCTAGAGCCTCGCTAGCGCGCCGGTTGTTCCAGCCACTATAATTTTGGCCGCGGATCATCGCTTCCTGGCTCCAGAAATCATACAGGTCCGGGTCGTTCGGCGGGGCCACTTCGACCAGGGCCATGTCGTAATCACGCTCGGCCAGAGTCTGCCGCAGCGTTGCCGCGTCCGTGAGCAGCGAGATCTGGGCCTCAATGCCAATCCGCGAGAGTTGTCGGGATATTTCTTCGGCCACAGCCCTCTGATCCGGTCTGTCTAGAACGACAAATCGCAGCGCCAGGGGCACGCCATCCCGCAGGCGCGTGCCTGCTCCCACCCATCCGGTCGAGTCTAGCAAAGCGCCGGCCGTTTCTGGTTGGTGGGTATATGCCGTCATCAAATCGGGTCGCGAGGCCCAATGTTCCGGCAGAAAGGGGCCGTTAAAAACAATCCCTTGACCATTGAGCACAGTGTCAATNAGCGCTTCACGATCAAGCGCATAGCCGATGGCCTGCCGCACTTCTCTAAACTGCATCGCCGGAGCGCCGGTTTCGCTNACGTTGAAGAACAACGCCGAGTAGCGGGGAGCGATTGAAGTGAAGATGCGCGCCGAAGTATCCGCCGCGAGTTGTGGGATCACGGAGGCCGACAACCCATTGACGGCGTGGATTTCGCCATTTCTGAAGGCAGCGACTAACTCATCTTCAGATGCAAAGAAACGATATTCAAGATCGCTGATTTGCATGCCCTGCCGCCAGGAATCTGGGTTCGGCAACAGCCTCAGGCGACCCGTGCGCGCCCAATCCTGTCCTGCCTGAACCATAAAAGGGCCGGTTCCAACCGGCGCCTGGTTGAAAGGATGCGAGGATAATTGCGCGACAGGCACATCCCCAAGAATATGGGCCGGCAGGATGCCGCGGGTCGTGGCTTCAAGGAAGGGCGCGTAGGGTTGAGTCAGGGTAAAGGCGATCTGCCTGTCGTCGATCGGGGTAATGGTGATGGATTGCCACAAGGTAGTCAGGTTGGACGGACCGGGAAATTCTTCGTCCTGCATCAACCCGNAGGNAAATGCCACATCCTCGGTTGTCACTGGCTGCCCATCGTGCCAGGCCTTCCCTTCGTCAAGCAAAAAAGTGATTGTTAATCCGTCTTCGCTAACACTCCACTCCCGAGCCAACGCCGGTTCCAGTTGACCTTGCTCGTTATACCGCACGAGGCCATCAAAAATCNGATCGTTAATTTCTCTATCGACGGCGTATGGGTCGCTCAGGAGTGNGTTAAGGGAATTAGGCCGGCCGACCATNCCCTCGATGTAAGTTCCCCCTACGGCTGGCACTACCACCGTGCATAGCGCTGCGGATTGAACCTGGTAAGAAAGCAACATCAAAACCAGGAACAATCCTGTTGTCGCCAGCAACAGTTGCCAGCGGATATCGGGTTTCATGCGATTGGGGGATCCGCTTAGGTTAGGCCGGTTACCCCTAACTAGCCTGTCCCCACGCCAAGAAAGCGAGGAGCGTGAAGGCGAAAAACAGAACAGCAATAATGATGGTCAACCGGTGCAACACCACTTCTACACCGCGACGCGTGCGAAANGCGCCGCCATCGCCGCCGCCNCCACCCAGAAATCCGCCCAGGTCCTGGCCTTTGGACTGGAGCAAGACCAGCGCCGTAAGCGCGAGCCCTAGGATGATGACGATAATGCTAAGATAAGGCGCCCAAGGTTGTAAGTTCATAACCGTTAATTTCCTCTTAGTTCCGGTCTGGCCGGGATTTTACTAACGAACGTGAAATTATAGCCNCAACTNATACCGGCGTCGAGACCCTGTAGCCGTGGCTTAGCAAATTTAAATGGAATTGCTATGACTCATGGGTGTGATAAACTCGTCCGTTGTTGCAAATTTTCTTCCTAATCGCAATTAAGCCGGATCATCGCGTGATCGAATTCAACCAGGTTTCCAAGAAGTATTACTCTCTAACCGCCCTGAGAGATCTCACTCTATCCATTCCTCGCGGGGAAGTAGTCGGCCTGCTTGGCCCAAACGGCGCCGGCAAAACGACGTTTATCAAGCTCCTTGCCGGGTTAATAATGCCCACTAAGGGAGAGATAAGAACCGGGGACTCAGAAACGGGCTGGCCGACGATTGGTTACAAATCCGAGCGCCTGATATTTCCGGGCAATCTCGTCACCAGCCAGTATCTAGAGATGATCGCCGGGTTGTGTAATATCGGACGTTCACAACGCGATAACATCGTTCTGGAAAGCCTGGCCCGCGTAAACCTTCTGGGCGCGGCCAGCAAGCAGATCAAGACGCTTTCAAAAGGAATGCGTCANCGATTGGGGCTNGCCCAGGCGTTAATTGGCGACCCCGAACTGTTGCTNCTCGATGAACCTTCCAGCGGCCTTGATCCTGAAGGCCAGGAAGAAATGCAAACCTATATCGAGGAGTTGCGAATTGCCGGGAAGACAATCGTCATGTCGACCCACCAGCTCCAAGAGGTCACCCGTGTCTGCACCTACCTCGTCATCCTCAAGGACGGCCAGGTCCTCTACAAGAACCCGATGTCTGAGGCCCTGACCCTGCGTCCACACGTGGCCATTATGGTCGATCGCTCCCTTGATAGCACAAAAGGCCTGTTAGCCATGGTCCATCCCGATATCGTGGTCGAAGGGGTCGAAGTTGTCCTGCGAGACGGAGCAATAGGGATGCGCCGGCAAATCCTCTCGATTCTGATTAATCAGGGGTACGACATTATCAGGGTAGAACAACGCCGGGTCACCCTGGCCGAGATTTATGCCGAGGCGGTTCAATGATCCAGCGAATNNTCATCCTCACCGGTTATTTTTCCAAGAGCATATTCTTCTCTCTGACCGGGCTAATACTTCTGATCCTGAGCCTCATCTATTGGGCCATATTCTTCCCGCCCGGGCAGGGCACGCCCGATATAGAGAATTACATCATATTGATCGGCGCTCACGGCGCGGCTGCCACGTTCCTAGTAACCCTTGCGGTTAGCTCGAAGGCCGCGCGCATGGAGAATTACCCCATGCTCGTCCGTCTTCCCAGCCGGGTCGAGTACCTGGTGGTCGTTCTCCTAAGTTCACTGTTCCTTGGATTGCTGTTGCAATTACTGGTCGCCGGATTGGCGCTCATCCGCGGCCCGGAAATAACCATCGCCCGCGTCCAGTCCATTCCGCCGATGTGGATTTCCATCAATCTGCTGGCGGCAATCCTGGCCGTGCATGCCACCGACCTCGTTACATCAGGTTGGTCACGCGTGGTGATTTTCGGCCTGCTCGCCATCGCCTTGGTATTGAACAGCGCCTCTTCTTCGACGTCAGAATCGTGGTTTTCCGACCAGCTGAACGGTATATCGGAGCTATTCGCTCGCATCAACCTGATGTGGTTCGCTGATATTACGGCTGACGCGGCCGCGTGGGCCTATACCTCTCCTCTTTCCTTGGTGGCTAATGCGGCCAGCGTGATTTTTTGGCCTTTTCGGGCCATGACCGACGCCGTGTTCGCCGGTGGGTTCACGCCGTCACAGGCATTGGCGCCGGCGGTCCTCGTCTTATANGGCGCNATCCTGTTCCTGATAGCCGCGACGCTATTTGCCGGAAAAGATCTNGAGTTTNTGGAGTAAGGAANGTANAGAGAGAATCAGGCNGATTCAAACTTTCCCCTGAAAGTAGGTATCNTTCAGAAACTGGCGTAACGTTCGCTGCGACTCAGGCGTCAAACTCCCCCCAAAATAAACGTGGCGATATCCATAATCGAAGGCGAGGGAACCGCTCGCGTCGTTCGAATAAATGGGCGTCACGTGTTGCATATCATACACGTCGGTATTCCCCCAAATCGATACCGGCCGGCGCACGATAAATTCCTCTTGATTGATGAACAGTACTTCGCGATTGCTTAAATATTGCGCCCACTGGCGACCCAAAAACCGGCCGAAGCGGAACAATACGAGCAGCAGGATGGCGATCATCAAGGCGAACACAAACCTGTAGCTTTGGCCGGAAAACAAAATCTGGAACAAGTAAATAATTCCCCCGATCATCATCCCCAGCCAAAGGATCGCGAGAATCGTGTAAAGGATCAAATAAGGCCAGTTTCTTTTAACGGGCATCACGATCTTCAGACGCTCCGGCATCTGCTCAAAATGCACNGAGCTGATCATCGGCAATTTNTCCACCATGAGNCGGATTATATATCCCCGTTCATTGTCATGGTAGCTGACCGTCCATGTTCGCCTGGAACCCGCGTCTTCACTCTGATTATTAACAGCCGGTTCACGCAAACGGACGCGCTCTTATGGTAAAAAGAGTGTGAGAAAAACCATCAGCAACCAGCTCGTGTCAATGTCGTGCGAGGGTGCAAGGAGGATTATTGAATACCGAAAGAATACCCCTACTGCTTTAGATATAAGACAGTATTGTTAAATGTACGAAGGAGATATTGGAACATGAAGAAACCAAAGGTCGCAATTCTAATTGGTGTGTTGCTGGTGCTGGCCCTGACAGCGAGCGCGTTCGCCGAACTCGTCGTGACATACACCTCGTCCGACGACACATGGAGCGAATACACAATCCAGGATACCCCGGAACGCGAAGCAGAAGCGGCAACGAATAGCCTGATTGATAATGGCGCATTCACAAAATGGGGAACCACGCTTGGCCCATCGGATCCATGGACGTTCTGGCGAGACACCAAGGCCGGCTGGACGGCGGGTCGCCTGCATGAGGTCGACCTGGCCCTGCCCGCGAACGCGGCGGGTATCAACAACGCGATGGGGTGGTTTATCCAACATTCCGGCGCGAAGGAAGGCGGCTATTATGCCGGCGCGTATCAGCAGCTCACGCGTATTCCCGCTGCTGGCCTGTACTACGTGAGCATCAGCACGACCGCGTTCTCTGATGGGAAAACCGGACCGTACAACAGCGTGGCCTGGTACTCAATCAGCGATTCGGCAAACCCGGCTGAAGTTACCGACTGGCGCGAGTTGTTCCCGGATCAATTCGTCTGCCCCAACGGCGATGGCGTTTGTAATTATGTCGGTCGCGATGAGACTGTCCAGATCAACCCCGGCCAATACTTCCACCTGATGGTTGGCCGTAAATTCCCCGAATTCCTGGGCTGGACGATGTTCGTCATTGACGACATCAGCATCGTGGCCGCCGACGGCACCCCGAACACCGAGAATGGCTTCTACAACTGGTGCAACGGCCGGCCGGAGGATTTCAAGGCGCATGATTTGACCGATTGCGAGAACTTCACCGAGATCCACTGGGATCCGGAACAGACTCGCTAAACCTTTTACGGGTTCATCTATTTACGCGCGGGCCGGTGTGTGATAAATCCGGCCCGCGCGGTTTCCCTCAGGCAACGTCGCGGGAATAAGTTCAGCAAGGGAAGTTCGATGCCAACTAACCGTATTGGGAATGCTCTCCAAAAGAGAAGCAAGCNTTGGGTCGTATTATGCCTTCTGGCAATTCCCTCGCTCAGCCAGAGCGCCTGCACGCGGGACGAGGTGGCCGCCGCGATCGCGACGATTGCCGTAGACCTGGAAGCCACCCTTCAACCGTGGGGCGCGACAGCCGTCGCCAACGCCCAGTCGGCCGCCACGCAGGTGCCTTCATTTATTGCAACTTCCAAAGCATCAACTCCGACCAATGCAACGGTCGATGTTAACCAGGAGCAGGGAGCACTAATACCCGTTACGCAAACAATCGAAGAGCCGACCCAGGCAAGCCCATCTCCCTCATCCACTCCTCCGCCCGAATCAGCGACTCCTTCTCCCACTCCGTCCCCCACTCCCCTGCCCACAGCAACACCTCTACCAAGTGCGACGCCCCGACCTACGGCTACACCGACTCCCTATCCAAACCAGATAGAGATCACAGGTGGCACCATGATCCGGATTCCCGGTGGGGCATTCACCATGGGCGCGACGGCCGAGATGCTGGCTCAGGAATGCGCCGCGTTCCGCGATGGTTGCCAGAGCGACTGGTTTGCCGCTTCCGAGCCTGTGCACTCTGTTTTGCTGCGCAGCTACTATATCGATTCGCATGAAGTAACAAACGAAGCATTCAGGGAGTTTCTGAATCAACATGGAGAAGATTGTCTGGGGCATCCATGCGTCGATGTCGATGAGAGCCAATTGTGGTTGGATACCAATGGCTATGCGATAGGCGAAGAGTTGTCCCAGCACCCTGCCACGGGCATGTCATGGTATGGCGCGGCGGCTTATTGCGCGTGGCGTGGGGCGCGCCTGCCAACCGAAGCCGAGTGGGAAAAAGCGGCCGCGTGGGACGACGAAATAGGCGAGTTGCGGCAATATCCGTGGGGCGACGTGTTCGATGGCCGGTACCTCAACTCGTGTGACGCCTCGTGCGAAGAACCGCAGGCCAACGCGGCATTCGACGACGGCTACCCGGGCGCCGCGCCGGTCGCTTCGTTTGCCAGCGGTCGGAGCGCCTACGGTCTGTTCGACATGGCCGGCAACGTATGGGAATGGGTCGCCGATTGGTATGATCCCGGCTATTACCTGGTATCGGCCGCGGCGAATCCGACGGGCCCGGAAAGCGGTGAAGACAAAGTGGTTCGGGGAGGCTCGTGGTTCGATACGGGTAATTTCGCGGCGACATCGATTCGCTTTCCATCTGCCCCCACCAATGCCGACGAGACGATCGGTTTCAGGTGCGCGGCCGATCTGCGCCGATGAAGCCGCTAAAGAAACAGAACCTCAACCCATTCGCCTGCCAATAGCCCGCCTTTGTTCAAAGGAACCTTGATCAGGCAGTCAGCCTGCACGAGGGTGGTAATCAGATTGCTCTTGCCGAATATGGGGCTGGCCACCCATGAATCCGCCGCCGGTTCCAGCTTTGCCGGCACGTAATCCTCGCGCCCGGTCTCGCTGGCAAGGTTCTGCCCGAGCCGGGCAATGGAGTGGTTTCTCCCGCGCGACTCAGTCATACCCTGCAGGCGGTAAATTGCCGGCACGCCGAGCATGTCGTACTGAACCATCGCCGAAACGGGGTTACCCGGAAGGCCCAGGACGGGCTTCCCGTCGATAGCTCCCGCAATTGTCGGCTTTCCAGGTCGCGTGGCGATACCGTGGAGCAATACGCCGGGCAAACCTAGCTCTTCCACTACCCGCACTGTCATATCGCGCGCGCTGACCGAAGAGCCGGCCGAAACAACGAGCATATCGGCATTGCGCAACCCCTCGCGCGCGGCCGCGCGCAGCGCTTCAAAGTCGTCGGGAACAATCCCCAGTATCGTTGGCNCGCCGCCAGCACGACGCGTCTGCCCGGCGACCGTGTAGCTGTTGATGTCGCGAATTTGGCCGGGGAGGGCNACCGGAGAATTNGGAGGNATAACTTCATCACCGGTGGCAAGGATGGCGACGATCGGCCGGCGAACCACCGCCACGCGGGTTATCCCCTGGGCCAGCAAGCCACCGATGTCCTGCGGCCGCACGATCGTGCCTTTGGTAAGCAAGATATCACCGGCGGCGATGTCTTCACCGATCTGGATCACGTTTTGACCTGATGCTACAGAACGGAACACCTCGATGTCAAAGGGGAACTTACCCGCATTGATAGAAGCCACTGCTTGCGTGTGCTCCAGTTGAACGACGGCGTCCGCCGAATCGGGCAACATGCCGCCGGTGTGAACGATTACCGCTTGCCCCACATCCAACCGTGTCAGGGCCGGATTGCCCATTGGCACCTCGCCGACGACCTCTAAAAAAGCCGGCAACGACTCTCCCGCGCCGTGTGTATCGGCCGCCCGGACCGCGTAGCCATCCATGGCGCTGCGCCTGAAGTCTGGCAACGGCCGCGGAGCGTGGATTTCCTCGGCGGTGACTCGATCCAGCGCATCCGTAGTCGATATTAATTCATAATCGACAATTGGCGTGATGTTTTCCAGTAACAATCGGCGCGCAGCGTCGGGCGGGAGAACGTTGAAAAATTCGGTCATGACCGCTTTTATCTATATTGGGGGCGCGAGCTAACCAGCGACCAATTCCTTCAGTTCAGCTTCATCAATAATCTTCACACCCAGCGCCTGAGCTTTGGCGAGCTTGCTCCCCGCCGCCTCGCCGGCCAGCAGAAAGTCAGTCTTTTTGCTGACCGAGCCGGTCACCTTACCCCCATGATCCTCGATAAATTCGGTCGCTTCGTCGCGCGACATAGTGGGAAGGGTGCCAGTGATCACAAAGGTAAGATCGGCGAGCAACCGCGACCGGGAAGGCTCGACGGGTTCCTCACGCGAGAAGTTCAGGCCCGCGTCCCTGAGCTTTTCGATAAGGGCAATATTGTGGTCGCTCTTGAACCACGCGGCAACGGACAACGCCGTTTGTGGCCCGATACCTTCGATCTCCTGGAGTTCATCGACAGATGACCGGGCGATGGCATCTATCCCGCCCA
>JAACJX010000440.1 GCA_014237545.1 Ardenticatenia bacterium
GGACCCCCACGAGGCCTGATTGCTTTGTGATCCATCAGGAGCGATAGAAACCCGTTCCGTAACGCCAGTTTTCCGGTCGTGCACAAATACGTCATGAGGATCGTTCGTATCACCCTCAGCAAGACCAGATGTGGCAGAGTCAAAGGCGATAAAACGACCGTCGGCCGACAACGCGGGTTGGCTGAACGCGCCCCCAGACTCAACATTGCCGGGAGCAACCGAGACCCGTGCAGTCGAGTCCCTTAGTACCTCCGCCACTATATCCTCTGGCGTCGGAGTTACCGACTTCAAAGCCGGCGTATCTGTTTCGTCCGACAGGCTTGTGCTCGACGTAACCGCGGCCGTACTTGTCGCCGCCGGCGTCTCAAGCGGCATTTCAGGCCCACAGGCAGTCATCAGGACACAAAAAAGGACTCCGAGCGAAGGGGGAAGGAGTGATCGAGTCATGGCCGCGCTCCAAAAAGAACATCGAGGCGCTTCGGACTCCTCTCTATATTATCGCAAAACCGGTCTGGATACTTGCCTGTCCATACACACGCAAGCTATGGCCGATCCATGCCCGCCTGGCTCCGGAACTCAGTCGCGCCGCCATCTTCTTATAGGGGCGTATAAAGACAGCAACCCTCCAGGCGTTGAGCCTATTGCGTCTCATTCATCCCTCACTCTCTTCCACCACCGGCCGCTTCAGGATCAGATACTTCCAGCTGCTTTCGATCCAGGTGCTGGTGAGCTCCCACCCTTCGAGCCCCATCTGGTTGAGGAAATTCCAGATCTCGATCCGTCCTCCGGCGGCTGTGCCGTTGATCCAGTCGATCTTTTCATTGTGACCGCGCACGTAGAGATATTCCCATTTTGGCATGCTATCCTCCGCTGTTGAGATCAATTGTTATTGCGCAAAAAAGCCGCGAGACGCGGCCGCCGGACGAATCAGGATACGATTGCCCCGCAAGCCTACTCCTCCTTGGATGAACGCGCCACAATGACGTAGCCGGTAACCCTAGCTTTCCCTTATAAAACTACGCCGCGCGGCCGCCCCGCGTTACAATTCAGCCTATATGTCCGCAAACGGCGGGGAACCTACACGGCGGCGGCCGCTCGCGCCGCTCCTCATCCTGCTCCTGCTGATGTTGCTGGGCTTCTGGCTGCGCGCCCACAACCTCGACGCCTTCAGCTTCTGGACCGACGAAGGCCTCACGCCGGAGCGGTCGGGCTATCCCGTCGCCCAGATCCTGCGCAACGANATCCTCATCCAGGGCGTCGTGACCAAGGATACCCACCCGCCGCTCTATTACCTGATCCTCCATGCCACCCGGNCGCTGTTCGGCCTNTCCGATTTCGCCTTCCGCTACCCGTCCGTGTTGTTCGGCGTGCTGCTGATCCCGCTGATATACAAGCTCGGCCGGCGCATGGGCAACGCCACCATCGGCCTCCTCGCCGCGCTGCTGGCGGCTGTCAACCCGCTGCAGGTCTACTACAGCCAGGAAGCGCGGATGTACTCACTGTTGGCGCTGCTGGCGACGGCGATGAGCTACGTCTTGTGGCGAGCGANCGACCAGATACGAAATACAAAATACGANATACGGAACACGGGCCCCTCTCCCGTATCTCGTATCTCGTATCTCGTATCTCCGGCCGGCGGCCTGCTCCTCTATGGCTTGCTGGCCGCCCTGGCCCTCTATACCCACTACACCGTCGCCTTCCTCATCGCTGTCCAGGCGGCGTTCTGGGTCTGGGTCTTGTGGCGCGCCGGGTTGAAGTGGGTGATCCTCGGCGCGGTTGGGCTGGGCGTCGTCGCCGCCATCCCGCTGATTCCCTACACCATCCCGCGCCTGACGGCCGGCGGCGAGGCCAACTACTACTACGTGCCGCCGCTGACCATGCTGCTCGACGTGGTGCGTTTCTTTAACCTCGGCCTGACGGTTGACCACGGNCAGCGCTTCGTCGTGGCCCTCAATGTGCTGGCGTTCGGGCTGGCGGTTCTGGGAGTGTGGGCGGCGGCCAGATACGAATTACGAAATACGAAATACGACCAGAGGTCTCGCGATTCGTATCTTGTATCTCGTATCTCGTATTTGCNCATCCGTCCGCTATTTTTATTAAGTTGGTTATTGGCCGTCGTCTTCGGCCTCATGGCCGGGTCGATCCTGTTCAAGCCGATGTACCAGGGCGTGCGCCATATTATGGTAGGCAGCCCGGCGTTCCTGCTGCTGCTGGCCTTCGGTTTGTGGGCCATTTGGAGCTGGCTCCCTTCCCCTCATCCTCGCCCGTTGGGAGAGGGCGAAAGCCGAGGCGAGGGAGCAGAGGGCGAGGGCTTCACCGGCTGGGCGGCGTGGATGGCTTCGCGACCGAACATAAACCCGCTGGCTCTCATCCCCCTGGGGCTGCTGCTCATCGGCTCGCTGCTGGCCCTGGCCAACCTCTATACCAACCCGGCCTACGTCAAGGACGATTTCCGGTCCATCGTGCGCTACATCGAAACCCGCGCCGGCGGCCGCGACGCGATCGTCTACAACAACGCCGTGCTGTTACCCCTTCACGAGCACTACCGGCGGCGCGACGATATCACCGTCACCGCGCTGCCCGTCTACCCGCAGTTCGCCACCGGCGATGAGCCGGCGCTGGCCGCGCTGGCCGGCGACTTCGACCGCGTCTGGTTCATCACCGACCCCCCGGCCGACAAGCGCGACGAGAACAAGCTCATCCAGGGCTGGCTCGACACCAACCTGACAGAGACCATCAACCGCCTCTTTCCGGCCCGCACNACCGANGCGCGGGTGATCGCCTACTCGNCNACCGGCGAGNCTCCGCTGGAAGCGCAGGGGAGCGCGGGAGCCGGCGAGCAGGGGAGCGAAGCTCTCCCCTGCGCCCCTTCTCCCCTTCACCCCTGCCCCCTTTCCCGGCTGCCCGCGCTGGCCGGCGTCGCCTTCGAGTCGCCCCTGGCCCTGCCCACGTTGTGGGTGGATTTGGTCTGGCGCGGGGAGCGGCCGCGGGTCAACGCGTCGCTGCTGTTCACCCTGACCGGGCCGGACGGGGNGGAGTATTTCCGCGAGGCGCGGCCGATACTGCCCGACGACGACACCCGCTGGNACGACGCCGGCGACAACCGNCTCAGCTATGACCTGCCGCTGCCGCCCGGCTTGCCGCCGGGCACCTATACGCTGGCCATGAAGCCCGAAGGCAACGACCCGCTGCCGCTCGGCCCGGTCGAGATCGCTCCTACCAGCGAGTGGCCCGTCCCGCCAGAAGCGCTGTTCGCGGAGCTGCCGGCGGCCGATAGCTGCCGGACCACAGACCACGGACCACAGACAACGGACCGAGACAACGGCGAGACCGGCCCGGTGTCCAACCTGCTGTCGTCTGTCGTCTGTCGTCTGTCGTCCTCACCATCCTTCCCTAACGGCCTAGCCCTCGCCGCCGCCGTCCCCTGGGACGACACCGTGCTGCCCGGCAATAACCTGCCCCTGACGCTCTACTGGCGCGTCGGGCCGGNTGGGGCNNANCTGNGCGANCTGCGCTACCGNCTGGAAGTCGTCGGCGGCGACGGATCGGTGCTGCGCTGGCAAGAGGACAAGCCCGGCGCGCCCTGGCTGGGACCGGTCGCGGCCGGGGCGCTGCTGCGCGAGGATACCGGCCTCTACATCCAGCCCGACTCGCCGCCCGGCAACTACCGCCTGCGCCTCACGCTGCTTGACGGCGACGCGCCACTCGGCGAGCCGGTCAGCGCCAGCCGCATCCGCGTTGNGGAGTGGCCGCTGGAGACCGAGGTNCCCGCCGCGCCCTACGTCGTCGAGGCCAACTTCGGCCCCGACATCCAGCTCCACAGCTACTACATGGGCGTGCCAACCAACGGCCTNCTNGACCTGACGTTCTACTGGAAGGCGCTGGCCGAGCCGGCCGCCNGCTACACCGTATTCGTCCATCTCGTGGACNANGCCGGCAATATCGTCAGNCAGGTCGATTCCGTGCCCGCCGGCGGGGCGCGGCCGACCNCCGGCTGGCGCGAGGGGGAGGTCGTCACTGATTCCCNTAACCTGCCNATCCCCGACGACCTGCCGCCCGGCGTCTACCATATTNATGCCGGCCTCTATAACCCCGACGACGGGACGCGCCCGGCCGTCACCGCCGGCGGCCCGTCCCAGCCGGATAACCAGCTGCAACTGTCGTCAAATCTCGTCCTGCCCTGGGGGGAGCCATGAGCCGCCGCCACCATCTGCTACTGGGCCTGATTCTGGCCGCTTACCTGGTCATCACCCTCGCCTATGGCGCGCTTAACCCGCTCTTCGAAGCGCCCGACGAGCACTGGCACTTTTTCACCGCCACCTACGTCGCCGACAACGGCCGCCTGCCCCAGGTAACCGACCCGCCGGACGAGTGGCTGGGCCAGGAAGCCGCCCAGCCGCCGCTTTATTATCTACTCGGCGCGGCGCTCATCGCCCCACTCGACACTGCGGGCGCGAGGGAAGCCGTCTGGCTCAACCCGTTCGCCTGGATCGGCGATGCGTCGGCTCTGGCCAACGTCAATCGCATGGTCCACACGGACGCGGAGGCGTGGCCCTGGCGCGGCTACGCGTTGGCCGCTCACGCGTTGCGCATCTTCTCGACGCTGCTGGGGCTAGGCACGCTGCTGTGCATCTATGGCAGCGCCCGTCGCCTGTGGCCCGACGGCAAGACGCGNACGCTGATGGCCGTGGCCCTCGTCGCNTTTTTGCCNCAGTTCAATTTTCTCCACGCGTCTATCACCAACGACGCGCTGATCATCTTCCTGTGCAGTCTGGCGCTTTACCAGCTGATCGACTTATGGCGTGCTGACGCCATAGATATGACAGGTGGGCGCGTCCAGGCTGTTGATCAATCCGGCGCGTTACTGCGCCCACCTGTCCGGTCTGATCTGCGCCTTGTCGCCCTCGGCCTGACCGTCGGCCTGGCCGCGCTGAGTAAGAACGCTGGCGTGTTGCTGCTGCTCTACAGCCTCGGCTTCCTGGCCGTTCTGGCCCTGCGCGACGGGCAACTCCGGCGCTACTGGCGAACCGCGCTGCTGGTAGCCGGGCCGGCGGTGCTCGTCGCCGGCTGGCTGTGGCTGCGCAACCAGCAGCTCTACGGCGATTGGACGGCCACCACGCCTTTCATCGCCATTGCCGGCGGCGACCGCGGCTACACCCTGGCCCAGGTGCTGGCCGAATCGAGAGGGCTCATCCTCTCCCTCGTGGCTGTCTTCGGCTGGTTCAATTTGCGGCCGCCCGACTGGGTTTACTGGGTCTGGGCCGGCATCGCCGCGCTGGCGATCGTGGGGGCGGCGGTGTGTTTGGTGAAGGGATATCGAAGACGGACGACGGACCACAGACCACAGACCACGGCCGGCGGGCCGCCATCGGCTGACAGCCGTCGCCCGTCGCCATTCCAAACCGGCTGGTTTCTCGCCCTGCTTCTTGCTCTGTGGCCGCTTCTGGTCTACGCCGGTCTGGCCGCCTTCATGCTGCGCACCGAGGCCGCCCAGGGGCGGTTGCTGCTGCCGGCCATCTTGCCGCTGGCGCTGGGGCTGGCCTGGGGGCTGGCCGGGTGGGGCCGCTGCGCCCCCGGCGCGTTGGGCAAATTCAACCGGCGGCTGGCCCCNCTGGTGGCCTTGCTGGCCCTGGCNACGACGGTCTACTGCCTGCTGTTCGTCATTCGCCCCGCCTACCAACCGCCACCNGCCGNGGNCCTGATCCCCGANACAGCCCGCCGNGTGCTGCCGGAACTGGTCGACCGCGGGCAGGGNATCTCGCTGCTGGCGGCCGAGGTCGAGACGGANCGCGCCGCTCCCGGCGACGTCGTCTGGCTGACGCTCTACTGGACGGCNGACGCGCCNCCCGCCGCCCNGCCGGAGTTCGTGCTGGAATTGTTCGGNCGCGACGTGCGGCTCATCGCCAACCTGCACAGCTACCACGGCCGCGGCCTCTATCCGGCCAACCTGTGGCCGGCCGGCGCCATCATCGCCGACCGCTTNGCCGTGCGCCTGGCNGCCGACGCCGAAGCNCCGGTGGTCGGCCGCGTNTTTGCCCGCGTCGACGGCGGNGCGCCGGGCATNGAGGTCGCCACGGTCAAGATCGAACCGCTGGAGCGCCTGCCCGCGCCCGATGGCTGGTCGGCCGAGTTGGGCGANAACATCGCCCTGGTCAACGCCGCCATCCGTCCCGATCAGGCGCTCCCCGGCCAGAGTGTCGANGTGCTCGTCCGCTGGTACGTGCCCGTTGGCCGGCCGCAGGTCGACTTCACCACGCTCATCCACCTGGGCCAACCCGACGCGCCGCCGCTGGCCACCGGCGACAGCCCGCCCCTCGGCGGCTCCTATCCCACCAGCGCCTGGAGCAACGGCGAGACCATCGACGACCGCTACTTCCTGACGCTGCCACCGAACTTGCCGGCCGGCCGCTATCCCATCTGGATCGGCATGTACGACCCGGCCACCGGCCAGCGCCTGCCCGTCACGGTCGAGGGCGAGTTGCAGCCGAACGGGGTCTACCTGGCCGGCTGGCTCGAGGTCGAGTGACGGCGCGAGCCGCGACCGGCCAGCCGCCGATCCCTCATATCACCGGCTACGATCCGGCGGCTGCCGGCCACCCCTTCCTGGCCGGCGACGCCCGAGCGCGATCGCTCAATCGGGCGCGCATCGCCGCCCAACCCGACGCGACGCTGGANGAAGACCTGTCGGGGCGCAGCGCCTATGAGTTGCTCTCAGCCGCGGCGCACGAAGCGATCGTCCGCGCCGCCAGCGCGGAACTGGGCATCTGTCCAGATAGTCCCCAACTGCTGCGCGATTTCGACGGCTGTTTTCAGGATCGGGAATTCGCTCCCGCCGCGCATCGCGTGGCCGGCGTCGTGGGGCGGCGACTGGGCGCGCTGCTGGTGGTGCTGGCCCGCGGCGAAGCGGCCGACCGCCGCGCCCGGCCGGAGTGGGGCGANGACCAGTGGGCCTACTGGCGCGACGTGCGGCGNGTGATCGTCGGCGGCGGGCTGTGGGCGGGCNATCTCGGCGCGGCGGCCGCNCCCGTCGCCNCTGCCTTCCTGGCCGAGGCCGGCTGTCCCATCACCGTCGAGCGGTCGCCCTGGGGCGCGGCCGTCGTCCTGGCCGGTNTGGCCCGCCACGCGCCACCCGACGCGACGCGCATGCTGCTGTTCGACTTCGGCCAGACGAATGTCAAGCGTGGATTGGCGACCTATTCCGCCGGGACATTGGCCGCCATCGAGCGCCGTCCGACGATTCCCGCCCCCTGCCCGGGCCGACTGGTTGGCGCGGCGGGGGACGCGCGGCGACNATGGGCAGNGATGCGTGACACCATCCTGGCCGATTGGCGACACGTTCCCCCCGGCGAAACGGGCGGCACAGCCATCGGCCTGGCGCTGGCCGCTCATCTACAGGACGGCCACCCTTTCGCGACCGATCAGGGCTGTTATGGCCGGCTGCATTCNCTCGCACCCCATCTGGCGTCGTTCATTTCTGCCGACCTATCGGGGCATGTGGGCCGCTTCTGCGCCCTGGCGATCATCCACGATGGGCTGGCCGCGGCCGCGACCGTCGCTGGCGAGGCTCATACCGTTGTCATCACCCTCGGCACGGCCCTCGGCGCGGGCTACCCGCCGACATTGACCGGCCTGCGCCCTGTGGCCGGCTCGCCAGTCGGCGATTTGGCGGGGTAAGATATACTAAACAAGGTATGTTGGCTGTTCCTGGCCAGTAGCTACAGTAATGTCCGAGAAATGGATTTCGTAGATATATTCCTTCAATTTGCGATATCTGTGGATTATATTCTTAGATGACAGCCTGTTTAGCGGAGGTATCTCATGCAATTCGGCCTATTTGAAGAAAGACCCCACTACTACGCGACGCTCGACGAGCTGGTAGCGGCCATGATGAAGCTGGAAGACGATCCTCTCTTCCCGGCCGGCACCAACATGGTCATCTATCGCGGCAACCCCAGGGCCAAACTGATGATCATCGGCGAGGCTCCAGGCACGGAGGAAGATCGGCAGGGCAAACCGTTCGTCGGCCGCTCTGGCCAGCTGCTCGACCAGATCCTCCAGTCGGCCGGCTTTGACCCGGAGCAGGACGTCTTCATCACCAACGCCGTCTTCCGGCTGCCGCCGGGTGACGACGGCAAGCCGCTGCGCAAGCCGACGTCAGACGAGATCGCCTACTTCAAGCCTTATCTGCTAGAGATCATCCGCCTGGTTGACCCGACCATCATGCTACTGACAGGCAACGTGGCGACCGAGGCGCTGTTGGGCCAGACGGGCATCACCAAGCTGCGCGGCCAGTGGTTCCAGGTGGACGGCCGCTGGGCCATGCCCATCTTCCACCCCGCTTACCTGCTGCGCAATCCATCGCGCGAGCCGGGCAGCCCCAAGGCGCTCATGTGGCAGGACATTAAGGAAGCGCGACGAAAATATGACGAACTACTCGGATAAGGCCGCCGAGCGCGGCGAGCCAGGCTACGTCTGGCGCTCCGGCCAGGACCGGCGGCTGGCGATGATCCGGCAGTGGTCGGACCTGGGCGGCCACATTCTCGACAACGGCACCGGGCTGGGGACGTACCTGGAGGCGTGCGGCCGGGTGAACCCCGACAGCCTTCGTGTCGGCCTGGAGGTCGAGTTCGACCGGGCCGTGGAGGCGCTGCCCCGCGCTGACGGCATTGTCCTCGGCGTCGGCGAGCGGCTGCCCTTCGCTGACGACAGCTTCGACCTGATCCTCAGCAACGAGGTGCTGGAGCACGTGGCCGACGACCGCGCCGGCGCGGCCGAGATGGCCCGCGTGGCCCGCCCCGGCGGCCGCATCGTCATCTTCGCCCCCAACCGCTGGTACCCGGTGGAGCAGCACGGCATCTACTGGCGCGGCGAATACCATTTCGGCAACAAGCCGCTGGTCAACTACCTGCCCGACCCGCTGCGGGACCGTCTCGCGCCCCACGTGCGGACCTACACCGCCCGCGGTCTGCGCCGCCTGTTCGACGGCCTGCCGGTGCGCGTGCTCCACCACGGCCGCGTCTTCGGCGGCTACGACAACATCGTTCGCCGCAGCCCGCGCCTGGGCGGGGCCATCCGCCGCGCCCTCTATGCCGCCGAGGGTACGCCGCTGAACGCATTAGGGCTATCGCACTTTTTGGTATTGGAGAAACTGGGGTAATGCAACGCAAATTCTACCTCGAAGACATCCCCCTCGAAGACGCCTGGGCCGCGTTTCGCGACGCGCTGGAAGCGGCCGGGCTCTGGCGGCCGC
>JAACJX010000402.1 GCA_014237545.1 Ardenticatenia bacterium
ACTTACGCCCACAGTTCTTACACTTGATTAATTGCGTGCCTGCGGCCGTGTGACCGTTCTTGACTTGATTCCGGCTGCTGGCACAGTGTGGACATTGATTCATCGCTCTATTATCCCATGCCTCCGATATTANTCNNNCGCNTATTTTTATGGCAACAACGAGATTGGGGTACAATATGAACTCCCACAGATTTCCATCAAGGAGTATCCCATGATTGTCGGTGTTCCCAAAGAAATTAAAAATAATGAATATCGGGTGGCCATGACGCCCGCGGGAGTTCAGCAGCTTGTCGAGCAGGGCCACACCGTGCTCGTAGAGACCGGGGCCGGCGAGGGCAGCCGCTTTCTGGACGAGCANTACGCCCGGATCGGCGCGACGATCGTNCCCACGGCGGCCGACGCCTGGGGCGCGGAGATGGTGGTCAAGGTCAAGGAGCCAATCGCCGTNGAGTATCCCTTTATGCGCTCCGATCTNCTCCTCTTCACCTATTTGCATTTGGCGGCCGAAGAGGCGCTGACCCATGCGATGATCGACTCGGGCGTCACGGGCATCGCCTATGAGACTGTTGAAGCGCCGGACGGCAGCCTGCCGCTCCTGACACCTATGAGCGAGGTAGCTGGCCGGATGGCCATTCAGGTCGGCGCCCACTTCTTGGAACGCTCGCACCTCGGNCGCGGCATGCTGCTGGGTGGGGTGGCCGGCGTACCCGGCGCCGATGTCGTCGTCATCGGCGGCGGCGTGGTCGGCACCAACGCGGCCCACATCGCCCTCGGCATGGACGCCAATGTCACCATCCTGGACACCAACCTGGACCGCCTGCGCTTTCTAGAGCACGTGCTCCACGGNCGGCTGACGACCGTCGCCTCCAACTCCTACAACATCGCNGAGGCTGTCCGCAATGCTGACCTCGTCGTCGGCGGCGTGTTAATCAAGGGCGCCCGCGCGCCACGCCTCGTGACGCGCGAGATGGTTTCAACGATGAACCTGGGCAGCGTCATCGTTGATGTTGCCGTTGACCAGGGTGGTTGCGTCGAGACGATTCACGCCACAACGCACTCCGATCCGGTCTACGTCGTGGATGGAGTTGTCCATTACGGCGTCGCCAATATGCCCGGGGCCGTGCCGCGCACCAGCACTTTTGCCCTGAGCAACGCCACGTTGCCTTACGTTCTCCGCCTGGCGCGCATGGGCGCCGAAGCGGCGATGGCGGAAGACCCGGGCCTGACCTTGGGCCTGAACACCTATCAGGGCAAAGTGACCTATCAGGCCGTCGCCGAGGCCTTCGGTCTCGAATACTCNCCTTACGAGAATTAGTGGCTTGAAAGNAACNGGNCGCTCCGGCAGGGNCAACTTTTCGGGGCGGCCTTAAGGATAAAAGCGCTTACCAAAGTGGAATTACTCGCCATCACCGCCCAACTCGCGATCGCCAACGGCGCAGTCCAGAACGAAGGGACTGTGCCGGGCATGCTGGCCCAGCCCGCGCCGCAGAAAGCGGCCCGCGGCCGAGAGCNTGATTTCCTCTTTGCCCACCTGTCCCTTTCCGGGGCGGCGGAGGAGACAGCCGACCTCGCCCGCGATCTGGTGGAGGGGTTGAACAAGCGCTTCTTTGCCGCCGCCGGCAGCGTCACNTCGGCCCTNCGCCGGGCGGTCATCGCCACAAATGAGGAGCTGTTGCGCCACAACGTGGAAAGCCGCACTGCCCACGAGGGGGCCATCAGTTGCGCCGTGTTGCACAGCGGCGAGTTATACACGCTCCAGGTTGGCGAAGGCCTGGCCTTCTTGGGCCACAATTTCGGCGTCGAGCGGCTGCCGGCTCGCGCGCCCCAGCATCTGACCCCGCTCGGCCGTAGCGCCGGAATTGATATTCGGTTCGCATTTCACCGCCTGCAGGCCGGGGACATGATGCTCTTATGCGACCCGCGCCTGGCTTACCTGACCGGAGACTCCCTGAACCCTGTCCTGGTCGATACCGAGATCGAGAGCGGCCTGGACGCCCTCATGGAAATTACCGCCGGCGATAGCGCGCGGGTGATGCTGGTGGAGTTTGCCGACGAGTTGCCGTCCACACTGCCGCTCACTTTCCAGCATAGCAAGCAGCCCGCGCCTAAATCTGCCGCTCCCAAGGCACAGTTGCGCCCCGCGCCAGCGCCGGAGAAACCCGCCACGCCCGCCCCAAAACCGGTCCGTGCCGGGGCGGCCGTGGCCGCGTCGGCGCCCCCTGAACCGGAGGAGGAGCACCCCTCACCACTGGACACAACGACAGTGGAGACGAGTGCGCGCCGCGTGGCATCCACTTCGGCCAGAGGATTGTCACGCGTCATCGGCGGGATAGCGGCCGTCCTGGGGCATTTGCTGAGCAGACGAGCCGACGAGCCGTCGATCCATTGGGCCATACCGGCCACGGTGGCGCTGATCATCCCACTGATCGTCGGCGCGGTTGGCACGAGCGTCTACATCCAGCGCGATACGGTGCGCCAGCTCTCGCAGCTCAAGCAGCAAATGGTGGAAGAACTGGCGACAGCGGAAAGCCTGCGCGAGGATCAGGCGGCGGCCCAGAGCCACTTCCTGAGTGTCGTTTCACTGGCCGGGCAAGCAGAAGCCATCCGCCCGAACGATCTTGAGATCGCCGCCATGCGGGCCGACGCCCTGGATGGTTTAGACCGAATCGATGGCGTGAGCCGGCCGACGGCGACAACGTTTTACCGGTACGCGGCCGGCACCAATCTGACACGACTCGCCCTGCGTGGCGTCGATGGCGGCATCGCTGTTCTGGATGCCAACGGCAACCGGGTATTCTTCCATCCCACGGATGATACTTTCCAGGAGATGACCAGCGAAGAACCCACGACCATCGGTTTCGGCGGGCAGTCTGTGGGGGCGAACACCATCCGGACCCTGTTTGACATCCTGTGGCTTCCGGGCAGCACCTCGGCTACCCGTGACTCGATCGGCATGCTGGACACCACCGGCGGCCTGTTCAGCTACTATCCCAACATGGGCGACGTCGGCGGCGTGGTGCTCGGCAACAGCGCAGAGTGGATCAGCCCGACGGCGATGGCGAATTATCTGGACCGTCTTTACGTCCTCGACACCGGGGCCAGACAGAT
The DNA here is from genome assembly GCA_014237545.1 of Ardenticatenia bacterium. GTDB lineage: Bacteria > Chloroflexota > Anaerolineae > Promineifilales > Promineifilaceae > Promineifilum. Next base: position 3,109 of record JAACJX010000402.1, read on the forward strand.
CTGGAAGTATTACGCTTCATCCGGCTATAGCCAGTTCGAGGGAGACGAGGCGATCTTCTTCAGCGGCGAAGCGGGACTGGAGGAGGCCATCGACTTTGACCTCTATGCCGAAGACGGGAGTTTGTTGGTCCTCTACCGTGACGGACGAATCCGCTACTACGATACCCGCTCCGGCCGCATTCAATGGGACGAGACTACCCTGGCCCAGAACGGCATGATGACGCCGCTGATCGCGCCGGTCGCGGTGAAAATAGTCGGCAGCGGGCTGAACGCGTCGATCTTTGTACTCGATCCCGGCAGCGGCCGCCTGATTCAACTCAGCCGCGGGGGAACGATACTGACACAGTTCAGAATACTGGACAGTTCAGGAACCGAGGTGTTGACCAAGGCGGCCGATTTCGCGGTCACCAGTTCGCCGATGCGGATTTTTGTCGTTGCCGGAGATCAGATATTGGTAGCGGAACGGTAGCACCCGCGGTTAGTTGCCGTTGAACTTCGGTTCCCGCTTCTCGACAAACGCGGCGATTCCCTCGCGGTTATCCTGGCTGCGGCCGGCCACCTCTTGCAGATGGGCCTCATACTCCAATGACTCATCCAGAGTCATATCCCAGCCGCGATTCATCGCTCGCTTGGTCAGGCCGAATGCCAGCGTCGGGCCGTCGGCCAGGCGGCGCGCCCACGCCGCGGTGATCTCGGGCAGTTGCTCGGACGGCACTACGTAATTCACCATCCCCCATTCCAGGGCGCGAGCGGCGGACACGCGCTCGGCTGTCAGGGCCATCTCGTAGGCCCGCGCATAGCCAACCAGCCGGGGAAGAAACCAGTTCGTGCCGCTGTCAGGGATCAGTCCGATGCGGCTGAACGCCAGCATGAACGAAGCCGTGTCGGCGGCGATGCGGATGTCGGTCGCCAGCGCCACGCCACAGCCCGCCCCGGCAGAAATGCCGTTGATCGCGCCGATGATGGGCTTCTCCAGAGCCACCATTTGTCGCACGAGCCTATGATAGCCATGGCGCAAATGCTCGCCGATCGATACGTTCTCCCCACGTCCCTGAAAATCGCCCAGGTCCTGGCCCGACGAAAAAGCGCGCCCCATGCCGGTTATGAGTACACAGCGAACCGCGGCGTCGCGACCGGCGCCTTTGAAAGCGTCGATCGTCTCGCTTATCATCTGGTCATTGAACGCATTGAGCTTGGAGGGGCGATTAAGCGTGATAGAGGCCACGCCATCGGCTACCTGATAGAGGATTGTCTCGTAACTCATCGCCGCCTCCTGTGACGGGCAAATCGCTAGA
>JAACJX010000403.1 GCA_014237545.1 Ardenticatenia bacterium
GGCGGCGTTCCCTCGCGCGTGGCCTCGTCCGCCTCGGCCCCGCGGCCGCCGAAGATCCCCCGCAACAGGAAGAAGGCCAGGATCCCCACCAGGCCTAAGGCGATGGGGATGATGAACTTCATCGAGTTGCCGCGCTGGGGCGTCCAGGCCGCGGCTTTGGGCAGTTCCTGCTCGGCGAAAATGGCCGTTTCGATGGCGGTGATCATCTCATCTGTCGTCTCGAACCGGCTCCACTCTTGCCGCCACAGGCAATTGCGCACCAGGCGATAGGTTTCGCCCGCCAGCCCGGGCCGGGCTTCCTCCAGCGGCTCTTCCTTGGGCATGTTGGCCTGGGGGAAGATGTCGAAGGGCAGCGTCGGCAAGTTCGGCTGGTGGCCCGACAGAAGCTCATAGAGAATGACGCCGAGCGAGTAGATATTGCTTCGCCGGGTCAGCGGCTTGCCTTCCAGTTCCTCGGGCGAGGCGTAATCGAGCACTTCCTTGTCGGGGCTGTTGAGGGCAGGCGACGTCGAGCCAGAGACGATGGGCACGCCGAGGTCGATGAGCACGGGGGTGCCGTCCTCGCGCAACATGATATTCTGCGGCCGCAGGTCNTGGTGAATCAANCCGGCGGCATGGGCCACGCCCAACCCCTGGGCCAGCAGCTTGACCAGCTCCAGCGACTNGATGACCGGCAGGGTCTGCTGGTCGTGGCGCAAGTCGGCCACTTTATCGGCCAGCGTATCGCCGGGAAAATAATCGATAACGGCGTAGGGAAACCCGTCGTCGGTCACGTCGAGGTCGCTGACGACGGCGATGTGGGGGTCCTTGAGTTGGGAGACGGTNTCCATCCGGCCGCGGAAGCGCTCGGCGAGGTCTTCGTCTTCTTCTTCCGTCACGCGCAGGACTTCGAGGAAAACGAGCCGNTCGAGCTTGACATCGCGCGCGAGGAATAGATCACTGGCCTTGCGCGCCGCGATGTGAGANTCGATCTCGTAGTTCCCGATCTGCTGACCGGACAGGTCTTCTTTATCCCTTGCCACCATACTCAGTGCACTTATTCGGCGCACCCGGAAGTCGCCGCCGACTTGTGGACGCTCCTTACCCAACGACGCAACAAATCAATCTAAAGTACTATTATACACCACAAAATGCAATTCCTATTTTTAGCAAGCAGATGCGGCGTGATACTACCGTTAATTATCGGCGATNAGGGTAATTGCCCGAATTTCGCTCTGCCCGATAATAACCCCGGTCGCTTGATCGACGAGGGCGATTGACCAATTATAGCGCCCCGGTTCCTCTACGCTCTGGCCCGGAACTGCCTGGAGCTGGTAGCCCTGGCCCAGATTGGCCAACTCGACCGACCCCAGCGCCACCTGTCCGTCTTCCGCCAGCAGGTAGACGGTGTACTGCTGCCCGGCGGCCAGCCCCTCGGGTGACGACCAGTAAAACGTGACCGCGTCGCCCTGCCGGAAGAAGCTGTCGGCCGGCGGGCCTAACAACGCGATCGGCGCGGCCGGCGGCGGAGGCGCAGTCGGCTCCAGCGTCGGCGTCGGCTCGCCCGGGCCGCCGGGCACAGCCCACGGCGTGGCCAGCCCCGCTACGATCCCAAACCCGTCGCCGGGCAGGTCGGCGACCGCGGTAGCCGTGGTGGCGGCCGTGGCCGCCAGTGGCGCGCTGGCGGTGGTAGCGGCGGGCGTCGCCTGGGGCGCGAGCGGCCGGGTGCTATACCAGACCCACCCCCCCAATGCGAAGCTGACGGCCAGCAAAAACAGAACGATGTGGGTGGTCTTGGGAAGTTTCGACCGCTCCCCGCCGGGTTCATCACTCACTAGGCTAATTCATTCCGTTCCGCCACTTGTGAAGTTTAACACAAGCCTCCCGGGGTGGCGATAGGGGAAAAACCTTATGTTTTAATCAAAGACTACTTCCTCGCGGCCGGCCAGCTTGGCTTCGATGCGCTCGATCACGGTGTCCAGGTGGCGGGCATCATGAACGTAGTCGAGTTGCTGGGTGCGTATGGTGAGCACCGGGCAGAGGTCGAAGGTAGCCAGCCATTCCTCGTAGAAAGTTTCCAACAAGCTGAGATACTCGGCGGTGATGCCGGCCTCGATCGGTCGCGCCCGCCGCCGGATGCGGTCGATGAGGACGGACACCGGCGCTTGCAGATAGAGCAGCAAATCCGGCCGCGGCAGATTGCTGACGACCAGTTCGTACACGTGGCGGTATGAATCGTAATCGCGCTCGGTCAGGTTGCCCATGTGGTGCAGGACGCGGGCGAAGATGTGGGCGTCTTCATATATACTGCGGTCGGCGATGGCCGATTGGGGGTGATTGGCCAGGGCCAGGTGCTGTTCGGCGCGGTGGCCCAGGAAGAACACTTGCAAGTGGAACGACCACTGGCGCATGTCACCATAGAAATCAGCCAGGTATGGGTTGTCGGCGACGGACTCGAAGCCGGAGAGCCAGCCCAAGCGGCTTCCCAACCGCTCGGCCAGAGAGGTCTTGCCAACGCCGATATTGCCCGCCACCAGGATAAAGCGCTTTGTCATGGCGAAATAAATTTTAACGATTCGCGCCAAGTTGACAATAAATGACAGGTCTCTTCCAAAAAAGCCATTTTAAGCCGGAGGAACGCGGCGGCCGCGAAGCGCGGCGAGATTTCCTCGGACTCGCCGCGATCCGCGTCATCCGGGTTCTTCTATACTAAAGCGATTGCCCTGGGCGCTCCCTTTGAACATGCCGCAGGGTCAGGTAAAATCAAGACCGTCAGGGTGAAGGCACATGCTAGAGTATGACGTACGGCTGGAAGCCGACACCGAACGGGAAACCACTACCAACGTAGACGCCATTCTCGAGCCTTTGGCCAAAGTCTTCATTCATAATGATGACGTGACACCCTATGATTTCGTCGTGGTCGTTTTACAACGATTTTTTGGTCTTAACNCCCTGGAAGCCGANCAGGTAACCTACATCGCGCATGTATCGGGCGTAGCCTATGTGATAACCCTTCCTAAGAGCGAGGCTGAGAAGCGGGTGGGCCAGGCGCACTTTGCCGCCGGGCTAGAGGGTTACCCTCTGACTTTCACAATCGAACCGGAGTGACGCGCTCACTCCACGCGAAGGAGAACAGTGGTATATGAATTTCAGCCTCAATGGGGCCGGGCCTGATGGTCTGGCCTGGATCGAACGGGATATCGCCAGCCTTTCCCCCAGCTATAGCCGCGAATACGCCCTGGNCGTCGAACGGGCCGAGGGCTCCGAAGTCTGGGATGTAGACGGCAAGCGCTATATTGATTTNATGGCCGGCGTGGCCGTGCTCAACGTGGGCCACCGCCACCCCCATGTGCAAGCGGCCGTCGAGGAGCAGGTNAGCAAGTTCTGGCACATCTGCCTGTCCGACTTTTTCTACCCGCAGGCCGTCACCCTGGCCGAAAAGCTGCAAGCCATNGCCCCGATGGANTCNCCGACCAAGGTCTACTTCGGNAANTCCGGCACGGAAGCCGTNGAGGCAGCCATCAAGCTGGCGATGTATAACACTGGCCGCACCCAGTTCATCGGCTTTCTGGGGGCGTTCCACGGCCGCACGTTGGGCTCGCTGTCGTTCACGGCCAGCAAGGCTGTCCAGCGGGCCAACTACCTGTCCGGCGTCAAGGTCTATCACGTTCCCTACCCCAACGCCTACCGCCCGGTGCTCGTGGGGCAGACGGCCGAGGACGCCGGCCACGCGGTCATCGATTACATGGAGCACCAGCTCTTCCACAACATGCTCTCGCCGACTGATGTCGCCGGCATCCTGGTTGAGCCGATTCAGGGCGAGGGCGGCTACATCGTGCCGACGCCCGGCTTCTTCCCGCGGTTGCGCGAGGTGTGTGACCGGTATGGAATCCTGCTGATGGTCGACGAGATCCAGAGCGGCGCGGGGCGCACCGGCAAGTGGTGGGCCATCGAGCACGAGGAGACCGAGCCGGATATCGTCTGCTTTGCCAAAGGCGTCACCAGCGGCATGCCCATCGGCGGCATCATCGCCCGCGAGAGCCTGATGACCTGGGGGCGTGGTTCCCACGGCAGTACCTTTGGCGGCAACCCGGTCGCCGCGGCGGCGGCGCTGGCGACGCTGGAAGTGATCGAGCGCGAGAACGTGATGGCGCAGGCGACCGAAACCGGCGAATACGTCATGGATGCGCTAGTGGAGATGCAAGGCCGCCATCCGAGCCTCGGCGACGTGCGCGGCCGCGGCCTGATGATCGGCATGGAGTTCGTGAAAGACCGTGACACAAAGGAAGCGGCCGTAGCGCTGCGCGACCACGTCATCCAGACCGCCTTTGAAAATGGGCTGTTGCTCATTCCCTGCGGCACCAACTCCTTGCGCATCACGCCGCCGTTGAACATCGATCGGGCGCTGGTCGAAGAAGGCCTGTCAATATTCGAGCGAGCGCTTACGGACGCCGAAGCCACTCACCTGAAGAACGGAGCGTTACATGGGAATCGCTGATCAGATTGCCGTTTTGAAGTCGCGCGTGCGCGACGGCGTGTCGCCGGCCATGGCCACGCCTCTCGTGCCCGGAACCCACACCGTGAATCTGGCCGTGGTCCCGCAACTGGTANACTTCCTGGCCGGCAAGGGCGTGAAGGGGTTGTTCGTCGGCGGGACGACGGGCGAGGGCACGCAACTCGACCTGGACCAGCGCGAGGCGCTGCACGNGGCGGCCGCGGCGGCCGCCGGGGGGCGCGTGGCCGTGTTGCTCAGCGNCGGCGCGCAGCGGACTGAAGACGCCGTGAGGCTGNCGCGCCACGCGGTGGGGCTGCGCCCCGACGCCATCGTGGCCATGACGCCCACTTTCTACGGCATGAGCGACGCCGCGCTGGCGCGTTACTATGGCGCCATTGCCGATGCCGCGCCGGACGTGCCGCTTTTCCTGTATGACATCCCGCAATTCGCGGTCAACGGCATCAGCCCCGCCCTGCTGACCACCCTGGCGCGCGACCTGCCGACGTTGGCCGGCCTGAAAAGCAGCCGGGTAGACGTGCAGATGGTCCGGCAACTAATCGATGCCCTGCCGCCGGAGAAAATCCTGCTGGCCGGCAACGAGAGNGCGGCCCTCGGCTCGCTGGCGCTGGGCGCNGANGGNCTGATCAGCGGCNTGAGCACGGCCATNCCCGAGCCGTTCGTGGCCATGACCCGCGCGTTTGCCGCCGGCGATNTCGACGAAGCCCGCGAGTGGCAGCGGTGCATTAANCGCCTGTTGGGCGTNCTGGCCGGCGTGCGNGTNGGGGGCATCAAGGCCATCCTGAACCAGCGCGGCGTCGAGGTTGGGCCGCCGGTGCCGGTGCTCGACGCGACCGACGAGCCGCTGTGGGCGCGCGCGGCCGAGATCCTGGGCGTCGCCGCCTGAGACTGTCATGCATCTCCTGTTATTCGACATCGACGGCACGCTGATCAACAGCAGCCGCATCGGGCGGGTGGCGCTGGGGCGCGCCCTGACNGNGGTCTTCGGCACGTCGGGCGCATTGGAGACGTACGAGTTCGCCGGCAAAACAGACCGGCGCATCGTCCACGACCTGNTGGCGGCCGAGGGTTGGGCTCCGGCCGAGGTCGAAGCGCGCTTACCGCAATTGGATGAGGCCATGGCCGCCGCCGGGCGCGAGCTGTTCACCCCGAAGACGATCTGGGCCTGCCCGGGAGTGCCTGCGTTGCTGGAGGAACTGGCGCGGCGCGAGGGCGTGATGCTGGCGCTNCTGACGGGCAACATTCGCGANACCGTGTCGCTCAAATTGACCGCGGCGGGCATCGACCCGGGCCGGTTTATCGCCGGCGCGTATGGCTCCGATAGCCGGGAGAGGGACGCGCTGTTCGACATCGCGCTGGACAGGGTACGCCAATCAACCGGCGTGACGTTTGCCAGCCCGGACGTAACCGTCATCGGCGANACGCCGGCCGATATTCGCTGCGCTCGGAGTGGCGGCAGCCGGGCCGTCGCCGTCGCCACGGGCCCATACCCGGCCGATCTACTCAGCCGCCATCATCCGGATGTGCTGTTTGCTGACCTGACGCCAACGGCCGAGGTCTTACGGGTTTTGCTCGCCCCGGATTTGGTGATACCGTCTATACACGGAGGAGGATAATATGCCCACGCGNAAAAAACTCGTCATAGACGGGATCACGTTTGAATCGAACGAGCCTACGACCGTGCCGCTGGCCAGGCTCTTCACCTGGGTGGTCTGGCAGTTCCCGCGCATGCGCGAAGATGGGTTCAACGGGGCCGTGCATCCGCCGGACGCCGGCCACGGGTGGTATCCGGCGATCATCAACGCGGCCGAAGGTCAGGCAAAAATCTTTGGCCAGATCAAGGAGACCTATTCCACGCCTGAAGCGGCGGCCAAATACCTCGAAAAAGTAAAAACCTGAATTTAAGAGACCGGCCAATCGACCGGTCTC